>JAGAZS010000065.1 GCA_017939945.1 Schwartzia sp. (in: firmicutes) | reverse complement strand
TTGGAAGTATCACTTGAACGGGAACGAAAGATAAGAATGGAGGCAGAGAAAATGGAGATCAAGGCAATCATGCTCGACGCGAAGGACAACGTGGCGACGCTCACGGAACCCGCGCGTCAGGGCGACACGGTGCGCTGCATCGGTGGCACGGGGGAAACGCTCGCCAGCGGCGCGGACATCCCCATCTGGCACAAAATCGCGCTGAAGCCCCTTGAAAAGGGAACCTCCGTCATCAAGTACGGCGAATCCATCGGGGAACTGACGGAGAATGTGGCAAAAGGCGCATGGGTGTCCCACCTGAACCTCAAAAGCGTTCCCCGTGATTATGCCGGCGAATATGTGAGCGTGAAATAGAAAGGCGGGAGTATTATGCAATTCATGGGATACAAGCGCACCGAAGGCCGGGCGGGCATCCGCAATCACGTACTGATCCTCCCCACCTGCGCCTGCGGCAGCGAATCCTCGCGCATCGTGGCAAGCCAAGTCCGCGGCGCGGTCAATATCGTGTTCAACACCGGCTGTTCCGACGTAGCCGCGAATACGGCCATGTCGCAGAAAATCCTCACGGGCTTCGCCTGCAATCCGAACGTCTACGGCGTCGTCATCATCGGCCTCGGCTGCGAGACCGTTCCCCACAAAGTGCTCCGGGAAAAAATCGAAGGCATGACGAAAAAGCCCGTGGTCTCCTTCGGAATCCAGGAGGAAGGCGGCACCCTGAAAACCATCGAGAAAGCAACGCGTGCCGCGCGTATCATGGCGGCAGAGGCTGGGATGCAGCAGAAAGTGCCCTGCGATATTTCGGAGTTGCTGCTCGGCATCGAGTGCGGCGGCAGCGACGCCACCTCGGGCATCGCTTCCAACCCTGCCGTCGGTAATCTCAGCGACCGCCTTGTCGATCTCGGCGCATCCACGATCATGAGCGAATCCATCGAGTGGATCGGCGGCGAACATGTCCTCGCGCGCCGTGCGGCGACGCCCGAAATACACAACCAGATTATCAAAGTCTGCGAGGACTACGAGAAACACCTGCTCGCGGCCGGACAGGACTGCCGCGCGGGGCAGCCCACGCCGGGCAACAAGGACGGCGGCCTTTCCACCATCGACGAGAAAAGCCTCGGCTGCATTTTCAAAGGCGGCACGCGCCCCATCGTCGAAGTCCTGGAACAGGCGGAGCGTCCGACGAAACAGGGCGCGATCGTCATGGACACGGCAGGCTACGATATTTCCTCCGTCACCTCGATGGTGGCCGCAGGATGCAACGCCGTAATCTTCACCACGGGCCGCGGCACGCCCACGGGCAACGCTATCGCTCCCGTCCTGAAGGTGACCGCAAACGAGCACACCTACCAATGGATGGAGGACAATATGGACGTCGACCTCTCCGCCATCATCCGGGGTGAGATGACTATTCCCGAAAGCGGCGAGATGCTGCTTGGCGAAATGGAAAAGATTCTGAACGGAAAGCTGACAAAAGCGGAAGCCTACGGCTTCTCCGACATCGCTGTCGATCACGTTTGCCGCTTCGTCTGACGATTTCCCCTCATACAAAATAAGAACGGGGCTGCCGCATGAAGGAAAAGACCTTCATGGGCAACCCCGTTTTTCTGTTCACGCCTCTTCGATTAAAAGCTCATGCCATTCCTTCACGGTCTGCGGCCAAAGCTGCTACCTGATCCCTTTTTTCATACAGGATGCATCCGCCGTCATGGTCTTCCATCAGGTAATCCCCGTTTCTCAGGGATGCAAATAAACGCGAGTTCATGGCCTCGCAAAGCGACGAATCCCTCACATTCGTATCCGCGGATGGGGAAAACGGGCACGGTTCCGCGCTTCCATGGGAATTGATGTGGAAAACCCCCCGACCTGCCGCGATGCAGCCGCCTGAACTTTTTTCGTCCCCGGGAAACGACAGAAATACCATATCCGGGCATTCAACACGCAGACGATCGATCTCGGAGCGCAGGAAATCCCGTTCTTCATCCCCCGGCGCAAGGGTCCTGCTCTCCTCCGTCACCGGCACATACTCGACATAAATGACGGCCTTGCATCCTCTGTCCGACAAATCCTTGATAAATCGCCCGGAGGAAACAGCGCGGATATTGTCCGTCGTAACCGTGACGGATACCCCGAAAATCAGTCCCCTTCTCCGACATTCATCCATATTTGCCATCAACCTGTCATAAATACCAACGCCGCGCCTCGTATCCGTGGCGTTTTTTTCGCCCTCTATGCTCATGACGGGAAGAAGATTCCGGCATGCATCGAACAGTTCAAAATAGGATTCGTCCATAAAGACGCCGTTCGTGAAAATGGGAAAGAGAATGTCGGGCTTTTTCCCCGCAGCTTCGATGACGTCCCTGCGAAGCAAGGGCTCTCCCCCCATAAGAAGAACAAAACTGATCCCAAGCCTATCCGCCTCATCAAAAACAGCGAACCATTCATCCGCCGTCAGCTGCTCCACGGGCGCACAGTCTTCGGTGGCATGCGCGCTGCGCGAAAAACACCCCGCACAGTGGAGATTGCAGCTTGATGTAATGCTCGCAATCAGGAACGCGGGGATGTGCCGTCCCTGACGCTCGGCTTCCAGCCTCTTTTTTGACGCCGAACGGCTGGCGGCCGCGAACCTGATCATAAACGCGCTTTCCTTCGGATTTTTCAGCGTCGCCTTGACGGCGTTTGCAACGACGCGTTCAACGCCTCGCGTCAAATATTCCTGAAGATTAAACTGCCGAGTCACTCATTCACCTGCTTCCGCCAACAGCCTTTCGGGGCTTTCCATGAATCTGTCATTATCTTCTTCCACCCGCTTATATGGCTATTGTATTAAAGCCATTTCAATTAGCGTTTTATACAATATTTCAGATACGCGCTTTCCTTTTTCCCGTTCTGCTTCACGCTCGGCAGCATCGTAAAACTCACGCATTTCGTCCATGCTGTATGTCCACTGCTCCATTTTATTATCTCTTTTAATATAGGAAAGTTTTATTTTCCCGTCTGGCTGAATGCCGTCAAAGTTAATGGCAGTAC
>JAGAZS010000004.1 GCA_017939945.1 Schwartzia sp. (in: firmicutes) | reverse complement strand
CTGCCGCGGGAAGCGAAGATCGGCGACGAGGCGCTTTCGGGCTGCATCAATTTGTCCGGCGTGATCCGGATCGAGACGACGAAGGAAGCCGACGAATCCACGGCGGCGAAAATCCTGGAGCTCGTCGAGAATTCCAGCATGAAGAAATCCCGCTCGGAAAACTTCATCACGCGCTTCGCCCGCGTCTACACGCCGTTCGTCTGTGCGTTCGCGGTGGTGCTGGCAATCGCGGTCCCGCTGGTTCGCATGGGGTTCATGGGGCTTTCGCCGGACTGGGCGGTTTGGATTGAGCGCGCGTTCATCCTGCTGGTCATCAGCTGCCCCTGCGCTCTCGTGATTTCCGTTCCGCTCTCGTTCTTCGCGGGCATCGGCAGCGCGTCGGCCAACGGCGTGCTGGTCAAAGGCTCGAGCTATCTGGAGCTTCTGGCGAACGCCGAGACCGTCGTCTTCGACAAGACCGGCACATTGACGAAGGGCGTATTCGACGTTTCCGCCGTCCATCCCGACGTGATCGAGCCGACGGAGCTGCTGCACCTGACCGCCCATGTGGAGCGGTACTCGACGCACCCGATCGGAAATTCGCTTCGCGCCGCCTATCCGGACGAAGCGGATGACTGCAGCGTGGAAAACGTGGAAGAAATCGCCGGGCAGGGCATCCGTGCTCTGGTCAACGGCAAGACGGTCTGCGTCGGCAACGAGAAAATGATGGACGCCGTCGGCGCCGACTGGCACCCCTGCGAGAAAACGGGCACGACGATCCATGTGGCCATCGACGGACAATATGTCGGCCATGTCGTCATCTCCGACGTGGTGAAGCCGACCTCCGCCAGAGCGATCCAACTGCTGCACGAAGCCGGCGTCAAGAAGACCGTCATGCTGACCGGAGATGCAAAGCCGGTGGCCGACGCGGTGGCGGAAGAGCTTGGGCTCGACATGGTCTGCAGCGAGCTTTTGCCCGCCGACAAGGTTGAAAAGGTCGAGGAACTGCTTTCGCAAAAGAAGGAAGGCGACGGCATGCTGGCCTTCGTCGGCGACGGCATCAACGACGCGCCGGTACTGGCCCGCGCCGACATCGGCGTCGCGATGGGCGCGATGGGCTCCGACGCCGCGATCGAGGCGGCGGACGTGGTGCTGATGTACGACGACCCGCAGCAGATTTCACTGGCAATGCGCATCGCGAGAAAGACCATGTCCATCGTCAAGCAGAACATCGTGATGGCCCTCGGCGTCAAGGCGGCCTGCCTGATCCTCGGCGCTATCGGTCTCGCGACGATGTGGATGGCAATCTTCGCCGACGTCGGCGTCATGGTGCTGGCGGTGCTGAACGCGCTGCGCGCCCTCTCGGTCGACAAGGGCGGCGTAGTGCTGATGGAAGCCCCGAAACCCGCTGTCGCCGTCGCCGCATAAATCTTCTTGCGTCGACGTGAAAACCATAGTATAATAAATAGAAACCAAAAATATTATTTATGTTTTTTATAAAAAGAGGGAGAAAAACTCCCCGCAGCATGTTATGAGCAATGGAAACGGGAGCCGCAGGACGCCATGGCGGCTCCCGGCTGAACAAAAGTTCCTTAAGAAATCCCACACGGGACAATGAACGACCACAGGAGGGGATTGCCATGAAACGATGGACGATACTTTTGGCACTGTCGCTGTGTGTTTTCGGCATAGCGGCGCTGACTGGCTGCGGAGGCCAGAAGGACAACACGCTCTCCGGAAAACCGGCCCGTACGGTCTCCGTGCTATTCGCCTATTCGTCGGACAGTTGGCATCGGAACGGTATCGCCTTGAAGGAAACGCTGGAAAAGAACGGCTTTCTTACCGATCTTCGCTTCGCGCAGACAGCCGAAGAGCAGGCCGAGCAGTTCCGCACCGCCGTCGGGCAGAACCCCCTCGCGATCGTCGTGGGCGCGATTGACAGCGATTTGCTGAAAGATTCGCTGGCGGAGGCCGAGAAACGAGGCATCCCCATCATCGCCTACGACCGTCTGATTATGAATTCTCCGCACGTCTCCTATTTCATCGGCTTTGACTCGAAGGAAATCGGGCGTATGCAGGGACGCGCCGTCGAACGTGCCCTCCGGCTGAAAGAAACCCCCGGCTCGGACAATATCGAGATCTTTGCCGGCGATCCGAGGGATAACAACTCGCACCTTTTCTACGAAGGAGCGATGGAAATCCTGCAGCCGTATCTCGACAGCGGACGACTCCATATCCCGTCCGACGAAAAGGCCTTCATGAAAGCGGCAACCCCGGACTGGAGCGCACAGAACGCGAAAGTCCGCATGGGCCGCATCCTGCAGCTCACCTACGCAAACGCAAGGCCGCTCGATGCGGTAATTTCCCCGAACGACACGCTGGCGGAAGGGATTCGCGAAGCGTTGGATATACACTACCAAGGAGACTGGCCGTTCATCACGGGGCTTGACGCCGACCCGGAGGGCGTGCGCGCCATCGCCGCCGACCGCCAGCTCATGACCGTCGACAAGCCTCCCGCGCTTCCGGTCGGAGAATGCCTGCGCCTGATCCGCGATATCGAAAAAAGGCAGGCCGTTTCCTCAGCAATCACGCAGAACAACGGCGCACGCGACGTACCCGCGTTCCTCTGCAAACCGGAAGTCATCGACAAGAACAACCTCGACAGCGTCCATTGGGCGAAATAACAACAAAAACAAAACGCCAACAAACTCATTTTTGAGTCTGTTGGCGTTTTGTTTTGCCCAAAAACCAATTTATTGTTCTCCGCGCGTTTCCGCGTTTTTCAAAAACATCATGCCGCGCTTGGGCTCCGCCCACTCATACGGCTCCATATATTCCCCGCGCAGGAAGTCGCCCGCCGCCGGGGGGATGTCGAAGTCGCAGTTGACTTGCCGCATATCCAGCGAATAAGCGTTGTAGCTATGGCAGAGAACCTGGGCGCAGCCCGCCGCTTCCAGCGTG
>JAGAZS010000064.1 GCA_017939945.1 Schwartzia sp. (in: firmicutes) | reverse complement strand
GGAAGTCCGTGCCTTGCTCCACCGCGAGGTCGGAAGCGTCCATGCCCGCGCCCGCCTTGTGCTGGGCGTTGAAGTCGGTCAGCAGGAACGCCGCCATGTCGGCCAGCTTGTCGATATAGCCCTTGTCCTCGAGAATCGCGTCCACCTCGCCCCGCAGAATACCCGTCAGCGGGTCGAAGATGACGCCGGTGTCGCCGATCTCGATATTGTAGTCGGTGATGCCATAGTCCTTGTTTGGGATGCCCGGCTGCCGCCCGTCGTCGTAGACCGGGCCGACGGTGAGATCCAGCTTCGTGATGCCGTTGACGATAGAGGCACCATTGGAAACGATGGTGTACATGGAGTTTTCCTTGTTCTCGGAAACGGAAATGCTCATGAAGGCCGAAAGCTGGTCGGCGAGGTTGTCCCGCTCGTCCCGGAGGTCGTTGGCGCTGCCGCCCGCCGACTCCGCCGCCATGATGGACTTGTTGAGCTGGACAATTTGGTCGGTGATGGTGTTGACCTTCGCGACGTTGATCTTGATGTCGTCGTATTCGGAAATGATCTGGTTCTGGAGCTGCTTGCTGGACGCCACCACGCGATCCACGAGGATGCCGCTTTCCTCTAGCACGGCGATGCGTTCGCTGGTGTTGCTGGCCTCCTTCGAGAGGTCTACCCATGACTGATAGAAGCTCAAAATCGCGTTCTGCAGCCCCGTGTCGTCGGAGTCGTTGAAGATCGCTTCGAGCTTCTGATAATTCGTCTGCCGCGTTTTCGCATATTCCTGGTCGGCGAACTCGCGCCAATACTGCTTGTCGGCGTAAACGTCGCGGGCGCGGGTAATCGACAGCGAGTCGACGCCGGAACCGATGAACTGGCGCGTGCCGTTGGCGTAAACCGTATCGGCCATCGTCGCCGCCTGATTGACGCTCTGCCGCGAATATCCCTCGACGCTGGAATTGGTCATGTTGTGGCCGGTAGTCTCCAGCGAAAGACGGTTCGTACTGACGCCGCGATACATGGTGTTGAGTCCGGCAAATGTAGAACGCAATGCCATGATGTTTCGTTCCTTTCCTTGTGCTCCTTGCTGTGGTTTATCGTGTCCGTACTTGTATCATATACTCTGATCGAACAACTTCCGCCCCTGTGTCGCCTGTTCGGGCGCATCCGGCGTCCCGTAACCCGGCGCGGCGGAGGCCGCCGTCATGACGTTCAGGCTGAAGTTCAGGTAATCCATATCCTTCTTCAAAAGAGTTTTGCTTGATTCCACGACATCCTGCATTTTTTCAAGCAGATCGCCGAGGCGCTTCATCTGCTGCCGTACCCTCGTCTTTTCTTTCGAGTAGGGCATCCTCCCCACGACAGCCTCGATATTGTCCGCATCCAGCTCCGACAGAAGCGCAGTCTTGTTTTTTTCGTGGGCTTCCAATTCACGGAGCGTCTTTTCGATCGCTTCCGTCGCTTCGGAAACCGCTTTGCCGTTCAGGTTTTCCTTCAGCGCTTTTTTCTGCGTTTCCGCTTGCTCGTAAAGGCGAAGCGTCAGCGAAAGCTCCGATTTCAGCAGCGACTCGATCCGCCCCAGCGTCGCTTCTTTCATT
>JAGAZS010000063.1 GCA_017939945.1 Schwartzia sp. (in: firmicutes) | reverse complement strand
CGCGCGGGAGGACACGGAAAAAGCCGTCGCCCGCATCCGTGAGAAACTCGTGCTGTAAAACAAAAAGAAGCTTCCCAGGTTGACAAGTTTAGTCTTTTTATCCCATTTTATTCAAAACTACCAAAAGCCATTCTTCCTATGCTATAACCCGAGTTTGCCACGAAAAAAACAAATCACGTTAAAGAAAAGCGAGGAAAATCAAAGGTTTTCCTTGCTTTTTTTACGGGAATATTGTAAACTATCAAGTAGTCATATAAACATATTCCGAGGAGGAAGAACATGTTCATTGACTGCTTCCAAAACAACGGCACGGATTATCTCCGACTCGTGGAAAGCCGCCGCATCGTGGATAAGAACGGAAAGAAAACGCCACGAAAACGCGTGCTCCTGAATATTGGGCCGCTTTCCAATTTCGACGACGGGAAGCCGGAATACTTGAGCCGGCTGCGGGACTCCTTCCGGAAGGGAACCCCATTGATCGAACCCCTGCTGCCGTTTGCAGGCAAGATGCAACCGAAAGCGCACACCTTGACCTTTACCGACGGCGCGCCGGAGTGCATATCCCATCCCAAGATTTTCTCCCACGTTCTTCTGGACCGCGTTTGCCAATCGCTCGGGTTGTCTTCGCTTTGCGCGACTCTGAAGCACGAGCTTTCCCTTGAATACGACCTGGCCGGATACCTGCGTCTCCTGTTGTTCGGGCGTATACTCAACCCGGCATCCAAGATGTCCACCTCTCTCCAGAACGAAGACTACCATGAACCCATCGTACCCGATGCCGACTACCGCTACCACGTCTACGACGTATTGGACGTCCTGCACGAGAACAAAGAAAGGTTCATTCGCCGCATGAACAGCAGTATCACAAAGGGGCTGGGACGCAATCCCCGGCGCGTATTTTACGACGTAACCAACTTCTTTTTCGAGACGGACGAGCCGGACGGCGAGGAGGAAGTGGACGGGCGCATGGAAAAGGGACTCCGGCAGAAAGGCGTCTCCAAGGAGAACCGGAAGGAGCCCATCGTGCAGCTCGGGCTTTTCCTGGATGACAAAGGAATCCCGGTCACGATGGAAACGTTCCCGGGAAACACACTTGATCACCAGACCTTGCGGCCTGCCATGAAAGAAAGCTTGGACGGCCTTGCTTTTGACCGGTATATCCTGGTGGCAGACCGTGGCATGTGCGTCGGCCCGAACCTGTGCGGCATCAGGAAGGACGGGCACGGGTACATCATCAGCAAGAGCATCAGAAAGACGGCGAAACAGGATAGGAAATGGATTCTTGAGCCGGACGGGTACATCCATAAGAGCGCAGGCTTCCGCTACAAGTCTCGGGAACATGCGCGGACGGTGAAGGATGAAAACGGCAAGATGCAAACCTTGAAGGAAAAGGTGGTCGTATACTGGAGCAAGAAGTTCCATGACCGGGAATATTTCCAGCACAGGAGTTTCCTTGAGTTCATTGAAAAACTACGGAAGGATCCGTCCTCTTTCCGCGTAACGGCGACACAGGCCAGGAACCTGAAAAAATATTTCCGCAAGGAGTTCGTGAACAAAGAAACGGGAGAGATAGTCAACGCAAACGAACTGCTGGGTATGCTGGACGAGGAGAAGCTGGAGGAGCTCACGGCTTACATGGGGTATTACCAGATCGTGACGAGCGAGACAGACATGGAACCGGAGGAAGTCATAGAAACCTACCATGAACTGACGAGGATTGAGGACCAATTCCGCGAGATGAAGGGGACGCTGGAGACAAGGCCCATGTTCGTGAGGACGAGGGCGCACATAAAAGCGCATCTGCTCCTTTGCATGATGGCTCTGACGGTGATGCGGGTGATACAGCGGAAGCTGGTGGATAGCGGTGCTGCCAGCGTCAGCGATGATACGGCTTGGAGCTACGGCATGACGGGAAGGCGTTTGCAAAAAGCGCTGCAACGTTGGCGCGTAGAGCGTATGCCCAACGACCTTTTCCGTTTTTGTGATACTGATGATGAGGATGTTTCCGCGCTTTTGAAAGCGTTTGGTATCCATATTGAACCACGCCTTTACACAAGGGGCGATCTCCGATCGATAAAATCCTGTATCCACCCGTTCAATGTGTAGTCATATACTATTCTAAAAAAAGGGCGTGAAACCTTAGATTTCATAAGGCTTCACGCTCTTTTTTCGTGGCAAACTCGGGACGAGCTGTATTCCTTCGCTTTGGAATACGGCTCGTTCGTTTATTCGATTCTACATAATTATTCTTCTTCCCCTATTCCCTTTTCTCATGCTATAATTATGCATATACCGTACAAAGAAAAGCGTGTTCCGCTTCCCTCGCCACGCTTCGTTGTCTTTTACAATGGCGAAAAGGAAATGCCGGAGAAGTGGGAACTGCGGCTGTCTGACGCTTTCACAGAAAATCTTGGCACGATGGAACTTGTGGTCACGGTCTACAACATTAATTATGCGGAAAACCGGGAGATACTGGAACGCTGCCACGACCTGAAAAGCTACAGCATCTTTGTCGCCCGTGTGCGCGATGCCGTGAAAACAGGGACGCCGCTCAAAAAAGCGATTATCGACACGATTCACTACTGCAAAGGAAACGACATCCTGGCGGACTATTTCGCTCAAAAGGAACAAGAGGAGGTAATTGACATGGTCAGCTTCAAATGGGATCCCGAACTCGCAAAGAAAACCTGGATGGAAGAAGCCAGAGAGGATGGATTAGAGGAAGGACGCAAAGAAGGACGTAAAGAAGGACGTAAAGAAGGACGTAAGGAAGGCGTTTTTCAAACCACGCTTACTTCTATCCGAAATCTGATGGAAACAGTTCACTGGACTGCCCAGCAGGCAATGGACGCTTTGAAAATCCCTGTCAACGAGCGGGAAAAGTACGTTTCGCAGTTATAACTCCACTTTGTTTTCCTGTTTCCCTGCGAATCTTCCGGGAGGCTTTTGATGCTATTCGACAGCAATATAAAAACGAGCCGTATTCCTTCGCTTTGGAATACGGCTTGTTCATTTATTCGATTCTATTTATTTGAATTTCTTTCGAGGTCTTCCCTGTGCTGCTTTGCCTTCCGGTAGAATGTGCTCATAGGCATCCGGCAGAGGCGTGCCGCCTCGCGGCCTGAGATTTGCTGCGTCCACCATTTGTCATAAATCTGCAGGAACTTGGACGGCAGCTTTTTGAGCGGACGCCCCAGATGAGTGCCACGCTTCCTTGCCATGGCGATTCCTTCCCGCTGGCGCTGACGGATGTTTACCCGCTCGTTTTCCGCGACAAAGGACAGCACTTGCAGGACAATGTCGCTGAGGAACGTGCCCATCAGGTCTTTCCCTTTCCGTGTATCCAGGAGCGGCATATCCAGGATCACGATGTCGATTTGCTTTTCCATCGTCAGGAACCGCCACTGCTCGATGATGTCCCGATAGTTCCGCCCCAGCCTGTCGATGCTCTTGACGTACAGCAGGTCGCCCGCCCGCACCTTCTGAGTCAGGCTCTGGTACATTTTCCGGTTGAAGTTCTTGCCGGAGATTTTGTCGAGAAAAATGTTGGACTCGTCGACGCCCATCTCCCGCAACGCGAAAATCTGCCGATCCTCCTTCTGCTCCATGGTGCTGACCCGCGCATACCCGTAAATAATGCCTTTCATAGATGATCCCCCGTTTCTTAAATATTGACGGCAGGAAACTGTCTTTCCCGCCGCCTTGAAAATCATACCATGAGGGGATGTCGTCTGTTTTGCTTCCAATATAAAAACCGCCAATTGCTCTGATTGAACAATCGGCGGTTCCTTATTCTCTTAATCTCAATCCTGCTCCTGATACTGGCGGAAATTTTTCAGGATTACGATCGGCGTTTTTTGGGAATCGTTGCCGAATGGGTTGTCGAGGAGCGCCTTTTCCACTTTTTCCGGGCGAAGGCCTTCGCTGGCGCCGACAATGCGCGCCTTCCCCAAGTCGTTGGCGTCGACGATGGCCGCGCCGAAGCAGCCGACCCTCGCCTTGACGTCCTCGACGACCTTTTGCGGGTTGCGCGGACCGTAAACGATGTGCTTGTCATAGGGCGGCATCGTGCCCGTCACGTCGTCGATCAGCGCCGCCTGCTCGCCGCCCAGGCGGTAGAATACGCCGCTGACGCCGACGAGCTTTGCGAGAAATCCCAAGAACAGTGCGCCGGTCACTCGCCAGACGCCCTCCTCTTCCATCAGCGACTGCATGGCATGCGGAGCCGCGAGGCTTCCCACGTCGGGCATGAATCGGCAGAGCACTCTCGCCTGCCAGGTCAGCTTCAGTTCCTCAGGGCGCACGATATGATTTTGCGTGATAGCGACGACGCTCTCCGCCACCGTCACGATGTCATCCGGCCCGACTTTATCCTTCGTGTATCGCTCCATCGCGTCCACGATGCCGTCCTTGTGCGTCAGGATGTGCGTGGGCACGGGGATTTTTTGCAGTTCGTTCATATTCCGAAGCCTCCTATATTAATCGCAGTTAGAATTTTTAATTCTTACTGCGAT
>JAGAZS010000062.1 GCA_017939945.1 Schwartzia sp. (in: firmicutes) | reverse complement strand
GTTGAGTCCTACACTGCCGACCAACATTTTCATTACCTCCTTGTCTGATATTGATTCAGCTTTATTATATAGCAAAGATTTATCCAACGCAAGCCTTTTATAAAAAATTTTCTAAGAAAAATTCCCTATTAGCCCTCATAGACAAAATTCAGTCCCGACGCGGCGCGCTCGGCGAGGAGCGGCGCATTCCTGTCCTTGTCCGAAAGAATTACGGGACGTATCGGCCATGCGACGCCGATTTCAGGATCGTCCCAGCGGACGCCGCCGTCGTGCTCCGGCGAATAATAATTGTCCGCCTTGTACTGCACCTCGACGTCGTCGGTCAGCGTGATGAATCCGTGGGCAAAGCCCCGAGGGATGAAAAGCTGTTTCTTGTTTTCCGCCGACAGGCGCACGCCCGCCCACCGGGCATACTGCGGCGAACCCTTGCGGATATCCACCGCCACGTCGAAAATCTCGCCCCGCGTCACGCGCAGGATTTTTGCCTGCGCCATCGGATTCAGCTGGTAATGCAGCCCGCGCAGCGTTCCTTTCTCCGCAGAGAACGAGTGATTGTCCTGCACGAAAACGGCATCGATGCCCGCCGCCTTCAGCTCGCGGTCCGACCAGCTTTCCAGGAACCAGCCCCGCGCGTCGCCGAACACCTTCGGCGTAATCTCGAAAACGCCCTTCAAATTCGTTTCCCGAATCTCCAACATGTAATCTCACCTCATAATATGCAGGATCATCCCTCTTTGACAATCCGCCGCAAATATTTCCCGTACTCGTTTTTCAAAAGCGGCTTCGCCAGCCGTTCCACCTGCTCCGCGTTGATATAGCCCATACGGAAAGCGATTTCCTCGACGCAGGCGATTTTGAGGCCTTGCCGCGCCTGGATTGTCTGCACGAAGGACGCCGCCGCCAGAAGCGTCTCATGGGTCCCCGTATCGAGCCATGCGAAGCCGCGCCGCATTTTTTCCACGCGCAGTTTGCCCCGCGAAAGATATTCGCGGTTCACATCGGTGATTTCCAGCTCGCCCCGGGCCGACGGCTTGACGTTCCCGGCGATTTCCACGATGTCCCTGTCGTAAAAATAGAGTCCCGTCACCGCGAAATTCGAGCGGGGCTTCTTCGGCTTTTCCTCAAGGCTCACAGCCGTGCCCGACGAATCGAACTCCACGACGCCGTAACGCTCCGGATCGCTGACATAGTAAGCGAATACCGTCGCTCCGTCCTCCTGTTTTGCCGCCCGCTGGAGGGAAACGGCCAAATCGGAGCCGTAAAAAATATTGTCGCCGAGAATCAGCGCGCAGCTATCGCCCGCGATGAAATCCTCCCCGATCAGGAACGCCTGCGCCAGCCCGTCGGGATTTGGCTGCACGGCATAGGAAAGTTCAAGCCCCCATTGGCTGCCGTCGCCCAACAAGGACCGAAAATTCTCACTGTCCTGCGGCGTCGTGATTACGAGGATTTCCCGAATCCCCGCCAACATCAGCGTCGAAAGCGGATAATAAATCATCGGCTTGTCATACACCGGCATCAGCTGCTTTGAAACGACGCGGGTCAATGGATAAAGACGCGTCCCCGATCCGCCCGCGAGAATGATTCCCTTCCGTATCACTGTTCTCCCCCCTGCATCATACTCTATCTATAATTCTCTAAAGCTCTCCAATTTCCTGCATGTATAAAAAAAGCGGGGCTTTCGCCCCCACTTTTTTTGATTCTCATGCCTGCACGGCGATGTTCAGCTCCATGATCTGTCCGCCGAGATCCATTTCCACCACGAGATAATTCTCGCTGCTGATCTTGATCTGGAAATCCTGCCCGACCGTCAGGCTCGGCGTGGAAATATCCACCGTGTAGCCCATCGCCGCCAGATTCGTCGCGGCGTTGGCAGTCAGCATATTGCTCATCTCCGACAGCGCGCTTTGCGCCATCTCGTCCATTTCCGCCACGGGCATTCCCATCATCATTTTCGACGCCACGAATTTCGCCGCGTCCGCCGACATATTGTAGACGACGTTTCCGCGAAGGCCTTTGGTGAAGCCGACGATAATGGAGACGCCGAGGCTCTTGCAGGTCTGGTTCTTGACTCCCATCTTTGTGCGCTTCGGCACTTCGAAGCCCATTTGAGGCATTACGGCGACAAGGGCGTCGATAAATGGATTGACCAATTTTGCATCCATGCCCTCATTCCCCCTCAGCGAAACCTACGTTCATGCAAATATTCCCGAAGCGTGTCTGCGCCTGGATATAATACGAGGCAATCTTGAAATTCGCGACGCGGATATTCTTGCCGACAATCGTGCCCGGCGGCGAAATCCGCATATCTACGTCCTTGAGGTCGTTGACGACGGACGCGCAGCGTCCCGCAATAATATTCGCGGCTTCCTCGATGACGTCGCTGGCTTCCTCGGCCGTCAGCTTCTCATCGTCGCCCTTCATCAGGATAGCTCTTGCGACGCCGTACATGGTGTCCGTATCCATATAGACAATGGCGCGGCCCATCGGGCAGCCCGTCAAACCGATGATGACGGCGATGCCGGAAGGGATGTCGAGATACGACCCCTCCGCCCGATCCGTGCTGACCTCGCTGTGAACGCCGACGAGACTGAACAGGCTCTGACGCAGCACTTTGGCGAAAGACTGGATATAAAGGTCACGAAGCCCCGTGGTCCGCTTCACGTCGTCGGAAACGATGCAGGAAAGCGCGTCAATCAGCTCATACGGACTGACCGGCTTTTGCAGGAAAGAAGATATGCCGGCCTCGCGTCCGCGTTCCATCAGGCTCGCGTCCTTCATCGCGCTGATCATGACGATGCGCGCGTCCGGGTCGATCTCCCGGATCCGGCGGCTGCATTCGATACCGTCGGCGTCGGGCAGGTTCATGTCCATCGTGACCGCCATCGGGCGAAGCGTCTGGTATTTGAGCACCGCGTCAGCGGCATTCGAGGCCATGCCGCAAACCTCGAAATTCGTCTTCGACATCATATTGGCGAGCATCGCGCAGCTAACGCGCGAGTCGTCCACTACCAAAACCTTGATCCGTTCCATTTGCGTTCCCACCTTGCTTGTGAGTTATCCAATCACATTTTATATTCGACGCTGGGAATTAAATCCCTGCCTCCGTCCAAAAAACTATGAGAAAAATTTTTCTTTATTTGTCACCAGATATAGTATATAGGAAAAACGTCATCCGCACAAGGCCATTTTTAAAACGGATTATCCCATGCGCGACAGGATCGTCCGCGCGACGTAGACGCCGCTGGCGCCCGCCTGCGACAAGCCGCGGGTGACGCCCGCGCCGTCGCCCGCCGCAAAAATATTCTTCAGCGGCATTTCCAGTTCCTTCGTCAGCGTGATCCGCGAGCTGTAGAACTTGACCTCGACGCCGTAAAGCAGGGTATCGTCGTTCGTCATGCCCGGCGCGATATTGTTCAGCACCTGGATCATTTCGAGGATATTATCCATGTGCCGCTTCGGCAGCACCAGCGAAAGGTCCCCCGGCGTCGCCTGCAGGGTCGGCTTCGTGAAGCTCTTGGACAGCCGGTCCATATCGGTGCGCCGCCCTTTGAAAAGATCGCCGTAACGCTGGAGCAGCGCGCCGCCCGCCAGCATATTCGAAAACGACGCAATGCGCTTGCCGTATTTGTACGGCTCCTTGAAGGGCTCGGTGAAACGGTTCGACACCAGCAGCGCGAAATTCGTGTTGTGGCTTTGCAGCTTCGGGTCGCTGTAGGAATGACCGTTCACCGTCATGACGCCGTCGGTATTTTCCATGACCACATGACCGTGGGGATTCATGCAGAACGTCCGCACGAGGTCGCCGTACCGCTTCGTGCGGTAGACCAGCTTCGCCTCGTAAACCTTCGAGGTGATATGGTCCCAGACCTCGTCGGGCACCTCGACGCGCACGCCCACGTCCACCTGATTGTTCAAAAGCTCGACGCCGAGGCGGCGGCATTCATCGCTGAACCATTCCGCGCCCGCGCGGCCGGGCGCGACAATCAGATACTCCGCCTCGATGCGCTCGCCGTTTTCCAGCACGAGGGCATGGGTGCCCGCGCCGTCGGCCTCGATTGTCGAGACCGGCGAAAGGAAGCGGAACTCCGCTTTCTCTTTCAGACTATCGTACATCCTGCGCAGCATCTTCACGTTGTTTTCCGTGCCGAGATGGCGCACGCTGGCGTCGAGAAGATGCAGGTCGAATTCCAGCGCGCGTTTTTTGAGATCGCTGCCCTGCGTCGTGAACACCTCGGAGGGCGCGCCGTTTTTCTGGTTGATTTCATCGACATAGTAAATCAGCTTCATGACCTCGTCGTCGTCAAGGTACTCGTTGAGCCAGCCGCCGAACTGCGTCGTGAAGTTGAACTTCCCGTCGGAAAACGCTCCCGCGCCACCAAACCCGCGCATGATGCTGCACGGCACGCACCCGATGCATCGTTTCACTTTCCCCTGCGCGATCGGGCAGCTCCGCTCGTCGATGTCCTTGCCGCTTTCGAGGACGATGACCTTGAGCTCCGGCTTTTTCGCCAAAAGCTCGTACGCCGCGAAAGATCCCGCCGGCCCCGCGCCTACAATGGCCACGTCATATTGCTTCACACCCATGCATTTCCTCTCCCCGTTTTCACACTTGGCTCCTATAAAACTATACCATATTTTTTGTCCGCTTTCCATTACTTGCCTTTCCCCCGCCCTTTTTTGTATAATATTGTGTATCATGCAAATTAGGGGGAATTTTCCTTGTCGCAGCAGAATATTTCCATCGTTGCCGCATTCATCATCTACCTTTCCGTGATGATGTTCATCGGCATTTACTTTTACCGCCGGACGCAGAATATGTCCGACTACATCCTCGGCAGCCGGAAGCTCGGCGCATGGGTCATCTCGATGAGCGCGGAAGCGTCCGACATGAGCGGCTGGATGCTGATGGGCCTGCCGGGCTACGCGTATATCGCGGGCCTGAACGCGGGCTGGATCGCCCTCGGTCTCGGGCTCGGCACATGGGCGAACTGGAAGCTCGTCGCCGCGCGGCTGCGGAAATACACCGAGCTGGCGAACAACTCGCTGACGCTGCCTGACTTCCTGCTCAACCGCTATCAGGACAAAAGCAATCTCTTACGGATCGTCCCTGCCGTCTTCATTTTGATTTTCTTCATTAT
>JAGAZS010000061.1 GCA_017939945.1 Schwartzia sp. (in: firmicutes) | reverse complement strand
GCCTGCTGATGAATTTTGTGCAAATGCAAATGCACGTTAAACATTCTTGCAAAACTTATTATACGAGGAGGTGTTTATCATGACAAAGAAAATCGACAAGAACGAACTCACGAAGGAAATGGTGCAAAAGGCGATGAACTCTTGAATTTGGCGGAGGCCGAGGGCTACGAGATGACGAAGGCAGAAGCCGGGGCGTACCTCGCCGAGCTGGCAGACTTCGAGCTGGACAACGAGATGCTGGAGAATGCGGCGGGCGGCATTTTCGAGTGCTATATGCGGCATAACTGCGGTTACATCGGCGACGACTGGAAATAAGGACGAGGCGTATATCGTAGAGTTCGCTGACGTGGAGCTCGACGACGAGACGCTGAAATAACCAATTTTGAGATACGGAGGAACGACATTGAGAGTCAGTACTTACGAAATCATCCTGCCGCTGATCGGCACAGACGACAAGGAAATCCCCGGAAAGGCGCTGCTCGTCAACGGCCTCTATGGCGCGATAGACGTAGTGGACGAATCGGTGGCGGCAATCTTTCGCGAAGGCGAATTGGTGAAACTGCCTTTCGCGCTGCGGGAGCGGCTGATGGTGCGCGGTCATATCACGCGGAAGGACGAGGAAGGCGAGCTGGCCGACGCAAAACTTCTCGGACGTATCTGGAACAAGCTGGTCGGCCATGCGGCTACCGGGCCGGTCATCCTTCCCACCTACGACTGCAATTTCCGCTGCCCGTACTGCTTCGAGCGTCATCGGCTGACCCGCGGGCAGGAGTGGCTCGGCCATGAGATGAAGCCGGAAATGGTGGAGGCGGTTTTCGCCGCGCTCCAAAAGCAGAGGGACAAGGGCCATAAGATCAACAGCGTCTCGCTCTACGGCGGCGAGCCGCTTTTGAAGGAAAACAAGGACACGGTCAGGAACATCTGCGAGCACGCGAAAGCGATGGATCTCGGCCTTTCCGGCGTCACCAACGGCTACGACCTCGACGCCTATATCGATCTGTTGGAGGAATTTGAGGTCTCCCAGCTGCAGGTCACGGTGGACGGCGTGGGCGCGCTCAACGATTGCCGCCGCCTGCACCGCGACGGCGTGCCGACCTACGACAAGATCCTGCAGAACGTGAAGCTGGCCCTCGACCACGGCGTCGACATCAACCTGCGGGTGAACACGAACGGGGATAATATCGGCGGCGTCAAGGCGCTGATCGAAGATTTGGCGGCCCGGGGACTTCAGGAGGCCACGCCGGAAGAACGGGAAAAAGCGTATAAGGAAGCGCAGGAGGCAAAGAAGGCCGGAAAGCCGAAACCGAAGCGCAAAGGCTTTTTCTCTTATTACTTCAAGGCGGTTTCGGAGCCCGCCGACTCGCCGACGAAGGTGACGGAGCGGCAGGTGATGGACGCTATCCTTGCGGCGGGCATTCCGCCGCTGGAGGCGATTAGGAAGCAGAGCCAGTATTCGATGCCCATGAACGGGCTTACCGCCGCCATGAAGCAGGAGGACTATCCGAGCTTTGCGCCGTCCTTCTGCGGCGCGGAGCAGGGAATGCTCTGCATCGCCCCCGACGGACTGCTCTATTCCTGCTGGGATCTCGTGGCGATGGAAGAGGAAGCCGTGGGCTTCACCGATGAGGAAGCGGGCCGCTTCTTCTTCAACTTCTCGAAAGCGAAATGGCGCACCCGCACCGCGGACCTGATGAAGCCCTGCCAGACCTGCCCGTATATCTTCATCTGCCGGGGCGGCTGCGCGCCGGAGGCGCATCGAAACCACGGCAGCTACTTCCGCGAGAACTGCGGCGAGTCGAAAGAGATTTTCGCCTTCGTCGCCCCCCGCGTCGTCGGGAAGAAGTGGGAAGAGACAAAGGCGGACGCAAACGTCGCATCACGCTCCTGCGCCCGCACTAGCGCATCCTGCGCGTCGGAGTTTTCCGTCTCGCTGGCGGGGCCGGTCTCCCGGCTCACGGAAAAGGAGCGCGAGACGCTGATGACGTCCACGAGCCAGAAGGAAATGTTCGATATCATCAAAGAAGCGGGAATTTTCTTCTCGGAAGAGAAGGAAGAGGGAAAGCAAGGATAAGGAGGCGATATCCGATGGCAAAGCAGCTGAAACGGGAAGAACTGACGAAGGAAATGGTGCAGCAGGCGCTGAAATACAAGGACGCCGACGAGCTTCTCACGCTGGCAAAGGGCCAAGGCTATGAGATGACGCGGGAAGAGGCCGAGGCGTACATGGCCGAGATCAACGACTTCCAGCTGGACGACGAGGCGATGAAGGCCGTGGCGGGCGGCGTCAACAACTGCTACATGGTCGACGGCTGCTCCTTCAAATGCGGCACGCTGAAAGATTGTTGAGGAATAATCCCCCTCCGCGAAAAAAAATCCCTTGCCTGCAAAAAACGTACAGGCATGGGATCTTTTTTCTTGGTCTATTCGAACTCGATTGTTGCGGGCGGTTTTCCCGTGCAGTCGTATAGCACGCGATTGACGCCTTTGACCTCGTTGACGATGCGGCTGGCCGCTTTTGCCAGTACGTCCCACGGGAGACGGGCCGGTTCTGCCGTCATGAAATCGCTGGTCAGGACGGCGCGGAGCGCTACGGCGTAGTCATAGGTCCTGCCGTCGCCCATGACGCCTACCGAGCGCATGTTGGTCAGCGCGGCGAAGTATTGCGCCAGTTCCTTGTCGGCGCCCGCGTTCGCCACTTCCTCGCGGTAGATGGCGTCGGCGTCCTGCACCAGCCTGACTTTTTCCGGCGTGACCTCGCCGATGATGCGGATGCCGAGGCCGGGACCGGGGAAGGGCTGGCGGTTCACGATGTTCTCGGGAAGCCCCAACGCGCGTCCCGCTTTTCGCACTTCGTCCTTGAAAAGCAGGCGCAGCGGCTCGACGATTTCCTTGAAATCCACATAGTCGGGAAGGCCGCCCACGTTGTGGTGGGACTTGATGACCGCTGCCTTGCCGAGACCGCTCTCGATGACGTCGGGATAGATCGTGCCCTGCACGAGGTAGTCCACGGCGCCGATTTTTTTTGCCTCGGCCTCGAATACGCGGATAAATTCCTCGCCGATGATCTTGCGCTTCTGCTCCGGCTCGGTGACGCCCTTCAGCTTCGTGAAGAACTGCTCGCCCGCGTTGACACGCACGAAGTTCAAATCGAAGCCGCTGCCCGGGCCAAAGGCCGCCTCGACTTCGTCGCCCTCGTTTTTCCTGAGCAGCCCGTGATCGACGAAAACGCAGGTGAGCTGCTTGCCGATAGCCTTCGACAACAGCGCCGCCGCCACCGACGAATCGACGCCGCCGGACAACGCGCAAAGGGCGCGGCCGTTTCCGATTTTTTCCCGCAGCGCGGCGACGGTGTTCTCGATGAACGGTCCCATGGTCCAGTCGCCTTTGCAGCCGCAGACGTCCCGCACGAAATTCCGGAGCATTTTCTGCCCTTCGACGGTATGCATGACTTCGGGATGGAACTGGGTCGCGTAAAGCCCGCGCTCGGCGTTCTCGAAGGCCGCAATCGGGCAGTCCGCCGTCTTCGCCGTGGTCGTGAAGCCTTCCGGCGTGCGCGTGATGCGGTCGGTGTGACTCATCCATACGACGGTTTTGGGGTTGACACCCGCGAAAAGGCGCGATGACAGCGCAGTGATTTCCAGTTCCGCCCTGCCGTATTCGCTCGTCTCTGCGGCTTTGACCTCGCCGCCCAACGCGTGCGCCATGAGCTGCGAGCCGTAGCAGATGCCCAGCACCGGCACGCCCAGCGAGAACAGCCCCGCGTCGTAGGAAAGCGCGCCGTCGCCGTAAACGCTCTGCGGCCCTCCGGTCAGGATAATGCTCTTCGGATTTTTCGCGCGGATCTCGGAAAGCGGTAGCGTGTGCGGATGCACCTCGCAATAGACGTCGCATTCCCGCACCCGACGGGCGATCAGTTGGTTGTATTGGCCGCCGAAGTCCAGCACCAGCACCAGTTCATTCGTCATAGGATTCGTTCTCCTTTAATAATAGCTCCGGATTTTCCTCTAAGAAAGCCGACGTCGCCGAGTCGCAGGTTCCGTAGGAAAAACCGCGCCGATACAAAAACTGCTTCATCTTCGCCATTGGCGCGGCGGCGCGGAACCGCGAGCGCAGGGAACGAAGCGCGGCGTTCCGTTCCCGCTCGTCCCGGTCTTCGTCCTTCGGCGCCGAGGCGCGGACCAGCGAAGACGGGAAGCCGCGCGTCAGCAGCTTTTGCTCGATCTGCCGGACGCTCATGGCGGTTTCCTCGTACAGCTTTTGATACTGTCGGGCGCAGGATTCCTCGTCGTTCAGGTAATGGCGTTCTTCCAGCCGGGCAATCGCCGCGTCGATTGCCTCCGTCCCGTAGTCCCGCTGCCGCAATTTTTCCTTAAGCCGCGCCGACGACTGCTCCTGCCTTGCCAGAAGCTCCACCGCTTTTCCCAGCGCGGTAGGTTTAGGCTTTTGCTTTTGCGTTGTCCGCGTTCGCATTCATAGCCTCCACGGCTTTCGCCTTCTTCGCGGCCGCTTTCTTTTCCGCTTCCTCGGCCTGGGCTTTCAGCGCCGCCAGCACTTTTTCCGCCACTTCGTCGTACAGCTTCCGGTCCGTCTTGAAAAGTTCCTTGACCGCGTCGCGGCCCTGCCCGAGACGGCTGTCTTTATACGAATACCAGGAACCGCTCTTCTTCACGACGTCCAGTTCCGCCGCCATGTCGAGCACGCAGCCTTCACGGGACACGCCTTCGCCGTACATGATGTCAAATTCCGCAACCTTGAACGGCGGAGCCACCTTGTTCTTGACGACCTTGACCTTGGTGTGGGCGCCGATGGACTCTGTGCCCTGCTTCAGCACTTCGCCCTTGCGGACCTCCATGCGAATCGTCGAATAAAATTTCAGTGCGCGGCCGCCCGTGGTCGTCTCGGGATTGCCGTAGGAAATGCCGATCTTCTCGCGAATCTGATTGATGAAGACCGCCACGGCGCGCGACTTCGAGATGAATCCGGTCAGCTTCCGCATGGCCTTGCTCATCAGACGCGCCTGCAGCCCCACCTGAAGGTCGCCCATCTCGCCGTCGATTTCTTCCTTCGGCACCAGCGCGGCCACCGAGTCCACGACGACGATGTCAATCGCGCCGCTCCGAACCAACGCTTCGGTGATTTCCAATGCCTGCTCGCCGTTGTCCGGCTGGGAGATCAGAAGATTCTCGATATCGACGCCGAGCTTCTTCGCGTAAACCGGATCGAGAGCGTGCTCCGCGTCGATGAACGCCGCCACGCCGCCGCGCTTCTGCGCCGCCGCGATCATGTGCAGCGAAACCGTCGTCTTGCCCGACGACTCCGGGCCGTAAACCTCGATGATGCGTCCACGGGGAATGCCCCCGACGCCGAGCGCCAAATCCAGCGGCAGGATATCCGTCGGGATGACCTCCACGTTCATATTGGCCGTCGCCTCGCCGAGCCGCATGATCGAGCCGTCGCCGAAGGTCTTGTGCAGATCCTTCAGCACTTTGTCCAGCGCGTTGCTCTTGTCCTCCGGCATCTCGAAAGTCTTGCCGTCTTTTTTCTTTTCCATAAATATCTCCTTCCGCGTCCGAATATATTTTCTCCGAACATTTTTTCTAATTATAGCATACTTCATTATCGAATAAAAGTTTTTTTCAATTATTTTCATTAGCCGAGGATTTTTTCCGTCAGGCTAGGAAGATAGCGCGAAGGCGTAGTAAGGCTACGTCGAGTGCTAGCTGACAACGCATGACGGAAAAAGGACCGGCTAGGGGATATCCGGCAGCGCCTGGCTGACCGTGTTGTGCTGGATGATATCCGTGATGCGGAGCTCGATTTCCAGTTCCTGCTTCAAGAGCGTCTCGGCGGTGTTGTATTCCTCGCTCTCTCCGTTGGAGATCCCCTTCAGGTAGTGGGTCCATGCCGCGATGGAAAGATCGGTGGAAGTGTGGCGCAAATTCGCCAGATAGGCAGCGCCGCGCGGAATCGCGACGGCGTCCAGCTGGTTCTGCCGCTCCTTCAGCGTCGGAATGGTCTCGTTCTCGATCAGCGCGGCAACGGCCGCCGCGTTGTCGCCGTAAAAGACGCCGTGCGCCTGCCGGGCGAGAGCGGAGAAACGGGCGCGCTGTTCGTCCAGCTTTTGATTATAGGAAGAAACAATGTCGTAAGTCGCAGCGATGTAATCGGCGATATCCTGATTTTGCCGCGTTGCCAGCGCGTCGAGATACAGCTTGTAGTTTTCCATGCGGATGACCTGCCAGTGGCCGTCCTGCGCGCGTTCCATGCGAAGACGGAGCGAAAAGGGAGTCTCGGTCACCCGGTCGCGGATGGCGACCTGCACGTCGGCCGTGTCGCCGACAACGTGCGCGCTTTCCACGCCGATACATTCGATGTTCCGTATCTGGGACCGCTCCAGGAATCGCTCGAAGTCAATGCCGAGCTGGCGGCCCTTTGTCATGCTCGTGCCCTGCGGGAGCGTCCATTCCCCGGTCTCGATGTACCGGAGCAGGACTTCGCGGGTGCCTTCGAGCATCTGCGGCTTGATGACGTCGTAAAACTGCTCGTACTGCACTTTGTTTTCAGCGGTCAGCGCTGCGTCGTAGCGCAGCATATCGTCGGTGAGATCGTCGTAGGCGCGCGAAAGCGTGCGGTCAAGATTTACATAATATTGGACGGCGGCGGCGTCATGGCGAGCGCAGGCCTCCGCGACGGTGCGGGCTGCGTGCTCCGGCGTCCGCGTATAAACGAAATAAT
>JAGAZS010000060.1 GCA_017939945.1 Schwartzia sp. (in: firmicutes) | reverse complement strand
GGTGCGGGGCGGCGCCCGTGACTGCGTTCGTCGGCGAGGTGGCCAGCTACGGCGACTACGCGCTGCAAAGCGTTTTTTTCGAGACATTCCGCGACAAACTGGAGGAAGCGCTGGCGTCGTCGGGAAAGCTCCGCGTCGTCATGCGAAAACCGACACCGGAGGACGCACAGCGGCTTTCCCTCATCCACATGGACGCCATCGCCCGCGGCCATCGGTATCGGCGGGAAAAATCGGGGGCGACGCTGATCCGCTACGCGGACGCCGCCTATGGACGACCGGACGACGCAAAAGCGGAAGCGTGGCGAAAAAACGAACGCGCCGTCTACGCCCTCGGAAAAGAGGCGGCGCAAACGGCGCGGGAGCTTGGCGCCCGGTACGGCGCCGAATATCTGATTTTCTGCAACCTCGGCGGCGTCGACGTCGAACGGGTGCGCTCAATCTGGAACGCGAACGTGCGCGACTTCGAGATGCGCGCCAAGGAAATCCGCGCGGAGATTTCCTATTATCTCGTACACGCGGCGACGGGACAAGTCTACGAAGGCTGCGACGCCATGGAAAAACGCGGCCAGATCACGCAGATCGTTGTCGGGCAGTACGGCAAGGGTTTCACCGTCGAGCAGCTGCTGCTCTCGGTACTGGACCGTCAGGCGAAGAAAGCGGCGGAAGGCGTCGCGGGCGATGGGCTTTCGCGCCTCCATGAAAAGATACAAGACGACGAACCACGGCGGGAAACGCTGACGACCAAGCCGCTGCTCGCGCTGGTACCGTTCACGAGCCGCGTGCGCATCACGAACCTTTCCGGAGAGGAATTGGCCTCTTATCGTATCGCGGAAGATTACCTGCTGGACGAAATGGTCAAACGCGGCTTTTCCTTCGTCGACAAGACAGAAGACACGACGCAAAAGCGGCGGGACGAGGCGGCGCTGAACAGGCGCACGCTGAAAGACGCGGAGCCCCGCTATCTCCTGACGGGAACGCTGACCGACCTCGGAATCTCCGAATCGAAACGCCCCGGCAGCGCCGCAACCATTGTCCGCGCAGGACTTTCCGTCCGCGTGATCGACGCGAAAACAGGAGAATCGGTTTTCGTAGCGACAGGAGCAGGAGAATCGGCGGCCAAGCGGTACGAAATCGGAGCCTTCGGCGTCCATCTCCTCCGCTTCGGCACGCAGGAATTCAGCGAGGAATGCCTGTACGAAGCCATGCAGAAGGCAGTGCGGGAGCTCGCGGAGAAACTGGAATTGTTCCCGCCTGGGCAAAAATAAAAAAAGCCGTGTAATCTTACGCGGCCTTCATGTCAAAATTATACTATCCATAATTTTATTGTACTCCTGCCCATCAACAAATTGACGGGCATTTTTTTCGTGAATCTTTCTCGGAACAAACGAAACTGCAACATATCGATTCTCCCGCTCTTTCCTCAAAAACAAATGAAGATAAACTTCATCGTGCAGCTTGAAGACAAGAAAATCAGAAGCAATCGATGTTGCAGGCATCGTT
>JAGAZS010000059.1 GCA_017939945.1 Schwartzia sp. (in: firmicutes) | reverse complement strand
TGCATGAGCGTTTCAACAACACGATGCAGGGCTTCGAGGAAGCTTTGATTTATCTTTTGGGCGTCGCGTATGTTTATTTTGCCACTGTTCGTTCTCTTGGTGTTTCCAAGGAAAGCATCAAGGAACTGAAAGAAAAAATTTCATGGCGGATGTTGGCGGAGGATTATCCCGAGCTTCGCTATATGGCTTTTTGTATCGGACTGTGTTTTTTCAACAATTTTATGATGGTGGGGGCGCCGTCCTTTCCAGGGCGCGCGTTGTTCAGTTCGTCGGTGATGCTGATTATCGGCGTCGTGGTAGTTCTTCGGATTCCTGCGGTCCGAGTGCCGCTGTTTGACCGATTGGAAGGCAGAGTTTGGCGCAGGGGCGGTGCTTGCGTGGTGAGTTTTATCGTCATCGCGACGTTAGTCGTGTTGCACAGCATTTGGCGGGAAGACGCGCTTCGGTTTGCGTTTATTGCGCAGGAAGTCGAAGCGGGAGAAAAAGCCGTTTTTGTGCCGTACAGCGAGATTCCGGAAAGGCGGAGGATTCTTCGTCATATTGCGTATGATGATTTCAATACGGGATTGACCCGCGATCCTGTTTGCGATTATTACGGGATAGACAAGTTGCGCCCTGACTATACAATGAGTATTGCGGAGATTGTCCCCGCAGTCATGAGCGGAATTGCAGGAGATGTAAGAGACAAAAAGGATATGAAAAGTGCGGGGTATGACACTAAGTCGGTTATGAACGAATAGGGCTGATGGTACACTAATAAATAGAGCCAGCCATGAATCTATTTTTGATTTATGGTTGGCTTTTCGTTTTTCTTGTTTCAGATTATTATGCCGGAGTTGACAAAAATCATTACAAATCCTATGATTTTATCCAACGGTTCATCAAAAAGGAAATGTCATATTGTTTTGGAAGGAAACGGCATGGAGCGGATTGAAAGCGCGTCAAACGCGAAAATCAAATGGGCGGCTTCGCTGCATCAGCGGAAGGAACGAAAGCATCGCGGGGAATTCGTCGCGGAAGGCGTTCGGCTTGTGGAGACGGCGGCGGCTTCGGATTGGCCGCTTCGATTTTGCATCGCGACGGAATCAGCGCTTGCTAACGAGCGCGTGCAGAGAATTGTCGTCGAACTGGAATCGAAAGGCTGCCCGATTTATGTCGTGTCGCCGAATATCTATAAAAAAGCCTCGGCGACGGAATCACCGCAAGGCATATTGCTTGTCATGGAGTCGGTGCAAAATACCCTTGCGGAGCTTTCGGCAAAAAATAATTCTTTGGTTATTGTTTTAGATCGGATTCAGGATCCCGGCAATGTGGGGACGATGATTCGCACGGCGGACGCGGCGGGGTGCTCAGGCGTAATCGCGACTGCAGGGACGGCGGACCTTTTTTCCGACAAGGTTGTACGCTCTTCTATGGGCTCGATTTTTCATTTGCCTTTGATTACGGAGGCGAGCGCCGAGGACGTGATTTCATTTGCAAGGGCGCATAATATTTCCTGCTTGGCGGCGGCTCTCGACCCGTCGGCGACGCCGTGTTTTTTCGCCGATTACCGAAAGGCGACCGCCATTGTTTTCGGGAATGAGGGGGAAGGCGTTTCGCCCTTGTTTCTCGAATCGGCGGAGCCGGTTTATATCCCGATGCTCGGACGAGCGGAGTCACTGAATGTGGCGACGTCGGCGGCGATTGTGCTGTATGAGGCTCTACGTCAACGTTATTACAGCAATGAGGTTTCGTCTCGGCAAAGATAGAGCGCGAGGGTTCCGGAGCCGTTTTTGACGGTAACGCTATTATCGCGGGATGACAAACGATTGCTGATTGCATACGGTTCATTTTGTCGAAGTGTGGCGCCGGTCAACGGCCAATATACGCCATCAATTGTCACGTCGTTACAAAAGGAAGAAAGCGGGAGAAGCGAAATGCTTTTTGGCGTTTCGGTTAATTGAAGTTTGACAGTGTCTTCGTCACGAAGGAAAAGCAAGAACTCGTAGTCGTCTGCAATGCAACCATGCAGGTTCGTTCCGGCAAACGCGTACAGAAGGCTGAATGCGTGGTCGAACCGCCCGCCGAATCCTCCGGAAAGAACGATAAAAGCTTCTTTTTTTTCCGTCAAAAGATCAAGGGCGAGCTGGGAATCCGTTTTGTCTTTTTCTATCGGAAACATTTTCGTTTCGATATTGGATTTTTTTATCCAATCCCAAGTATCGGCGGATATGCTGTCGCCGTCGCCGATATACAGCGAGGGAGTGAGGTTGGCGGAGCGGCACGCGTCGGCGCCGTGATCGATGCAATACAGCGTACGTCCGGAAGCCGCCGCTTGCAGCCATGCGGACGAAGGCGCACGTCCGCCGGCGACAAGCAAAAAATCCTCACGAAATATTTTTTGGGAAAAATCCAATCGAATATTCGGCAGGGAAATGACGGAGGAATGACGAATCATTATAGAAACTCCTTTTTGTTTCATTAGGAAACGATGAAGAAATTTAGTGTTTCCTAAATTGTAGCACATTTCCGGGAGTGCGTCAGCGGGGAGGGCTTCCAATGAAAAAAAATCCGTATCGGTATCGCGAATTGATTTCCGAGCTGAATGATTTGGTATCCAAAGGAGATCTTTTGCCCGACGACGAAATTCAGGTTTTGCGTGAATCATCGGGATATCGGGGCGATTACCGCCCGATTATCGAATGGTATTATTGTCGCGAAGATATGGCGGACATTGCGGACGAGCTGCTGGAAACTTTGGAGGATCTCGACGGGCGGGCAACATTCCGCCATGCGGATCCCGAGGAGATTGCCGATATGCTGCAATATGTCATTGACACGCCCGACCTGGCGACGCTGAAGGTTTCCGAGGTGTTGCGTGAGCTTTGGGAGCATGGTACGGGGAAAAAGCTGCGCTAAAAGAAAGTTGATACTTTTTCGGGGTATGATATAATTGATACATGAATGACTTTGCAATGAGAAAGTGAGTAAGGGGAGAGCAAAATGGGAAATTCAAAGCCTGTATATGTTATCGGACACCGTAATCCGGACACGGACTCCATCTGCTCCGCCATCGCTTACGCGGAATTGAAGCGGAAAGTGGGAGAAGACGCGATTGCGGCGCGCGCTGGCCAGGTCAACGCCGAAACGCAGTACGCGCTCGATTATTTCAAGGTTGAGGCACCGATGCTGATTGTGGACTTGTACCCCCGCGTCAAGGACATCATGCTGGAATGCCAGGCGGTTGTCAAGGAAACAGACAATCTGCGCTATCTTGGCCGTGTTCTGCAGGAAAACAATCTCCGCTCCGTTCCGGTTACGGACGGCGAAGGGCGCATGGTCGGCATCGTCACCGTGAGCGATTTGGCGCAGCGGTATTTTGAAGAGCTGAATATGCAGGATCTCGGAGAATCCGCTGTTTCCCTGAAGGCGATTGTCGACATCATTGAAGGTGAGATTGTCGTCGACAGCGACGAAGCGGCTCTCGTCAAGGGCAAGGTCCATATCGCGGCAGGCAGCAAGGCAACCATCAAGAAATGGGTGTCACAGGGCGACGTCGTGCTCGTCGGGGAAGGACAGTACGCTTCGATGCAGGAATGCTTGCTGCACAATATCGCTTGTTTGATTGTCACGAACATCGGCAATATCCCGGAAATGGTCAAGCAGGACGCGCGGCGCACCCACGCGATGATTGTCCGCACGCCGCTGGACACATTCACGGCGGCCCGCTTGATCAACCAGAGCATCCCGGTCGGCCATATCATGCAAAAAAAATTGACCGCGTTTCAGTCCCATCAGCGGTTGAGTGATATCCGCGGTACAATCGAGTCGTCGAAATTCCGCAATTATCCGGTCGTGGACAACGAGCGGCTCGTCGGCATTGTCAGCCGCGACAAGCTGATGCTTCCCGATCCAGAACGCGTCATTCTCGTCGACCACAACGAGCGCGGACAGGCGGTGGAGGGAATCGAGTCGGCAAAGGTTGTCGAGATTGTCGACCATCACCGGCTCGGCGGTATGCAGACGGGCGAGCCGATTTATATCCGCGAGGAGCCTGTCGGCTGCACGGCCACCATTGTCGCCAATATGTACTGGCAGAAGAATATCGAGATTGCAAAGGAAGTCGCGGGGCTTTTGCTCTCTGCTATTATTTCCGACACAGTGCTGTTCAAGTCGCCGACCTGCACAGGGTACGACAAGATTACTGCAGAACGGCTAGCCGGAATAGCGGGTGTGGAGATTCAGGAATACGGCATGGCGCTTCTCAAGGCGGGCGCCAGCATCAGCGACATGAAGCCGGCGGAAATCGCGAAAAACGACATGAAGGAATTCCAGATCGGCGATTACCGGGTTCTTGTCAGCCAGATTTCCGTCATGGATACCCAAGAAGCACTGAAGATGAAGCCGGAGCTTTTGGAGAGCATGCAGGCCATTTGCGCTACGGACAATTTCGATATGTGCCTGTTAATGGTGACGGATATCCTGCAGGAAAGCACGGAACTCCTTTATGTGGGTTCGCCGAAGACGTTGATCGGACAGGCGTTCATGAAGGATGCGTCGGGAGATTCGATTTACCTTCCGGGCGTCATGTCACGCAAAAAGCAGATTATACCGCCGCTGACGGAAGCGGTAAAGCGTTTGCAGAAATAAATTCGAGGGCTGCCTCGGTTGTACGCGAGGCGGCCTTTTCTTTATTTTTTTTGGTTGGAGGAGAACCGTTTTGAACGCGATTTTGGATCAGTTGAATCCTATGCAGAGGAAGGCTGTCGAACATTTCTCGGGGCCGCTGCTGATTATGGCGGGGGCGGGATCGGGAAAAACAAAGGTCCTGACCTGCCGCATTGCAAACCTTTTGGCGCATGGGGTGCCGCCGTATCGGATTCTTGCTATCACTTTCACGAACAAGGCCGCGGCGGAAATGAAGGAACGCGTGGATCGCCTCGTCGGCAGCGCGGCGAAAGAAATTTGGCTCAGCACGTTCCATTCGTTTTGCGCGCGGCTCCTGCGTTATGAGATTGATGCGCTGGACGGGTACAACAAGAATTTTGTCATCTATGACGCCTCGGACTCCAAGGTTGTCATCAAGCAGTGCCTGAAGGAAATGAATCTCGACGAGAAACAGTATCCGCCCGCCCAAGTGCAGGCGGCGATCTCCGACGCCAAGAACCGGACGCTGACGCCTGATATGCTGGTGCATGAGGCAGAAAATTTCCACCGAAAGAAGATCGCCGAGGTCTATATAGAATATCAGCGCGTTCTTCACAAGAACAACGCGTTGGACTTTGATGACCTGTTGATGCTTGCGGTGGAGCTTCTGAAGACGAATGAGGAAGTGCGGGAAAAATATCGGAAACGTTTTCAATATATTTTGGTGGACGAATATCAGGACACGAACGGTGCGCAATACCAGCTCACGCGCCTTTTGGCGTCGGCACATCGGAACCTTTGCGTCGTCGGAGATGCGGATCAGTCGATTTACGGCTGGCGCGGCGCGGACATCAGCAATATCCTTGACTTCGAGCAGGACTATCCGGACGCGGAAGTGATCCGGCTGGAACAGAACTATCGTTCGACGAAGACAATTCTCGCCGCCGCGAATGCTGTTATCGAGAACAACCAGAACCGCAAGCCGAAAAAACTCTGGACGCAGAACGCCGAGGGGGAGCCGATTGTATCCTATTGCGCGTCGGACGAGCGGGACGAAGCTGCGTATATTGCACGGGAGATCATGAACCAGATGCGGGCGACGGGAAATAACTATGGGGATTATGCCGTCCTGTATCGGACAAACGTGCAGTCCCGTGCCATCGAGGAAGGCTTCATGAAGCTTGGCGTCCCCTATACGATGGTAGGCGGACTGAAATTCTATGACCGCAAGGAAATCAAGGATATCATCGCTTACCTGCATGTTGTCTTCAACCCGCTGGACACCTTGAGTCTACTCAGGATCATTAACGTGCCGAGGCGCGGACTGGGAGAGACGAGCATGGCAAAGATCGGCGCTTACGCGGAAGAACGGGGCATGAGCTTGTTTGAAGTGATTTCCAGTCCCGGAGCGTTGGAGGAGATTACGGGTCTCACGGCGCGGACGAAAAAACCGTTGGAAGCTTTCGCTGTAATGATGTTCGATTTACTGGCGCAAATGGAAGCCATGCCTGTGTCGGAATTTATCGAAACGCTTTTGGACGCTACGGGCTATATCCGCGAGCTCGAATCGGAGGACAAGCCGGAAAACAAGGCTCGCATCGAAAATCTGCAGGAGTTTGTCGGCGTTGCAAAGGATTTCGAGTCCACAAGCGATAATCCTACATTGGAGGAGTTTTTGAACCATATCGCCCTGATTTCCGATATTGATAATGCTGATCTGGAAGACGAACGCGTCACGCTGATGACGCTTCACGCGGCGAAAGGCTTGGAGTTCCCTGTCGTGTTCATGGCCGGAATGGAGGAGGGGTTATTCCCCCATTCACGATCCCTGATGGATACGAAGGAGCTGGAGGAAGAACGCCGCGCTTGCTATGTCGGCATTACGCGGGCGCAGAAAAAGCTTTACATGACCCATGCAAAGCAGCGTATGATTTATGGGAATAATACCTCGTTTCCGCCGTCGCGCTTCCTCGCGGAAATCCCGCCGATGTATCTGCGGGAAATCGAGGTGAATGCCCCCCGTCAGGAGCAACGGCAAAAGAGTTATGCGAGTCCTTTCGGGCAAGCCAAATCCGGTTTTGACGCTTGGCTGGAAATGGAACGGAAAAAAGCGACGTCAACTCTTGCGAAGCCGAACGGAAAAGCCGAAACGATCCGCCCGGATATGAGCGTCCGCTGGAGACCGGGCGACAAGGCGAAGCACGGAAAATGGGGAATTGGAACGGTCATATCCGTGGAAGGAAAGGGCGAGGAAACTGTATTGAAGATCGCCTTCCCCGATCAAGGGGTCAAAGGCCTGATGCAAAAATACGCACCGATTACTCCGGTTTCAAAGGCCGAGTAAAACTTTTGGGGTTTTCGGTTGCTTTGTGGTGTAGTATAATATGAGCGTTTCAGAAATTTACAGGATGGTGAAATGGAATATGGCGAAAGTTTCAAAAGAGGATCTCGAAATGGTCGCTGTGCTTTCCCGTTTGGAGGTTCCCGAGCAGGATAAGGAGAAGCATTTGCGGCAGCTGGATTCGTTTTTGCAGTATGTGGACAATCTGTCGAAAGTGGATACTGATCAGGTGGAGCCGCTGGCGCATGTTCTTCCGATTCACAATGTTTTTCGTGAAGACGAGGTTCGTCCGTCGCTGGACCGCGAGTTGGCTCTGTCCAACGCGCCGCTCAAAGAGGACGGGTATTTCAAGGTGCCGAAAATCTTGGAAGATTGATTTACGGGAGGTTGTGTCGTGAGACTATATAACAAGTCGGCGCATGAGCTGCATGATTTGCTTGTGAAAAAAGAAATATCGTCTGTCGAGCTGACGAAAGACGTCCTCGCCCGACTGGACGAGACGGAAAATACAATTCAGGCGTATATCGACGTTACGCGGGAAACAGCACTGCAGGAAGCGGAGAAGGCCGACAAAAAGATTGCCGCCGGAGAGGCGATTTCGTATTTTGAAGGAATTCCGGGCGCAATCAAGGACAATATCTGCACGAAGGGCGTCAAGACAACCTGCGCGTCCAAGATGTTGGAGAATTTTGTGCCGCCGTACAACGCGACGGTTATGGAAAAATTGAAGACGGAGCGGCCCGTTATCCTCGGAAAGGCAAATATGGACGAGTTCGCGATGGGCGGTTCCACGGAAAATTCCGCTTTCCATCCGACACACAATCCCTGGAATGCGGATTGCGTGCCGGGGGGAAGCTCCGGCGGCAGCGCGGCGGCGGTGGCTGCGGGCAGCGCGATTTGGGCGCTGGGTTCGGACACGGGCGGATCGATTCGCCAGCCCGCTTCGTTCTGCGGCGTCGTCGGCATGAAGCCGACTTATGGCCGCGTTTCTCGGTACGGCCTTGTGGCTTTCGCGTCGTCGCTGGACCAGATTGGACCTTTGACGCGGGACGTGACCGACTGCGCGCATCTGCTGCAGGCAATCGCAGGAAACGACAAATACGATTCGACGTCCAGCGCTTCCGAGGTTCCCAATTATACGAAATCGCTTGTGGAGGACGTTAGGGGATTGAAAATCGGCATCCCGAAGGAGTTTTTCGTCAAGGGCATGGACGCCGAGGTGGAGACGGCTGTACGCGACGCGATTCGGAAACTGGAATCGCTTGGTGCGAATGTGCAGGAAATCTCGCTGCCGCATACTGAATATGCGATTTCCGTTTATTACCTGATTGCCCCGGCGGAGGCCGCGACAAACCTCGAACGTTACGACGGCGTAAGCTACGGTGCGCGGGTGGACGGCGTCGACGTTGTCGATATGATGACGAAGACGCGCAGCGAGAAGTTCGGCGAGGAGGTCAAGCGCCGGATCCTGATCGGAAACTACGCGCTGTCCGCCGGATATTATGACGCTTATTATTTGAAAGCCTTAAAAGTGCGGCGTCTCATAAAAGAGGATTATGACAAGGCGTTCGGCCGGGTGGACGTTATCGTTACGCCGACGGCGCCGACGCCGGCTTACAAGATCGGGGAAATGTCCAACGATCCGCTGAAAATGTATCTGCAGGATATTTATACCGTGCCGCTGAATCTCGCGGGGCTTCCGGGCATTTCGCTTCCCTGCGGTTACAGCAGCCAAAAGCTCCCAATCGGGCTCCAGATTATCGGGAAGCCTCTGGATGAAGCGACGGTTTTGCGCACGGCATACACCTACGAGCAGAGCCAATCGTTCCATAAGGAAATGGCGGAGGTGAAAGCATGAAGTACGAAGCGGTTATCGGACTGGAAATTCACAGCGAGTTAAAAACGAATACGAAAATTTTCTGCGGCTGTGCGACGACCTTCGGGGCCGAGCAGAATACCCATGTGTGCCCGGTTTGCCTTGGGCTTCCCGGGGTGCTTCCCGTTGTCAACCGGCGCGTCGTCGAGTTCGCCATCAAGGCGGGCATCGCGCTGAACTGCACGATCAATAAATTCAGCAAGTTCGACCGGAAGAATTATTATTATCCCGATCTTCCGAAAAATTTCCAGACGTCGCAGTACGATTTGCCGATTGCAGAGCACGGCTATGTGGATATCGAAACCGAGCAGGGGAAGAAGCGGATCCGCATCACGCGCATTCACATGGAAGAGGACGCGGGGAAACTTGTTCATTCGGGAACGACCATCAAGGACTCCGCAGCGTCGAACGTGGACTATAACCGTACCGGCGTGCCTTTGATCGAGATCGTGTCCGAGCCGGATATGTCGACGCCGCAGGAAGCGCGCGCCTACATGGAAAAAATCAAGTCCATCCTTGAATATATTGACGTCTCGAATTGCCGCATGGAGGAGGGAAATCTCCGCGCCGATTTGAATATCTCGCTTCGTCCGGCGGGTACGAAGGAGCTTGGTACGAAGGCGGAGATGAAGAACATCAACTCCTTCAAAGCTGTCGAGGACGCGTTGACTTACGAGATCGAGCGGCAGGAGGAAATCCTGGAGGACGGCGGCCATATCGTGCAGGAGACGCGGACCTGGGACCCGAACCGGGGCATCACGCTTTCCATGCGCACGAAAGAGACGGCGCAGGATTACCGCTATATGCCGGAGCCGGACCTCGTTCCGATCATCACGACGGACGAGGAAATCGAGGCCTATCGGAAGGGCTTGCCGGAGCTGCCGGATGCGCGGCAGGCACGGCTGGAAGAAAAATTTGGCTTGTCTTCCTATGATGCGGGCATCATCACCTCGTCGCGGGATATGGCGGAGTATTTCGACGCCGTGGTGGCGGAAGGGGCGGACCCGAAGCTCGCGGCCAACTGGATGATGGGCGACCTGTCGAAGAACCTGAATTCGGAAGGAAAGGAAATCAAGGATTCTCCGGTGGACGCGAAACGCCTCGGCAAGATGATCCAACTGATCGAGAAAGGGACGATTTCCTCGAAAATCGGCAAGGAAGTCTTCAAGACCATGTGGGAATCCCCCGACGATCCGGAAAAGATCATCAAGGACAAGGGGCTTGTGCAGATCACGGACACCAAGGAGATCGAGGCAATCGTCGACAGCGTGATTGCGGCGAATCCCAAGCCGGTTGCCGATTACAAGTCGGGCAACAAGAAGGCCATCGGCGCGCTGGTCGGGCAGATCATGAAGCAGACCCGCGGCAAGGCGAACCCGCAGCTCGTCAATCAGCTTTTGGCGCAGAAATTGGAACAATAAATATGTTATATAGTTCGGGCTTGCAAGTGAAATCCTTTTGCGGTTTTCCGGCAAGCCCGAATGTGCAATAGGGAAGATTTCACAATTATTATTGAAAGGGGCGTCCTTTTTCTATGCGCGAAAAATCCATTCCGCCTGATGCGAGGCTTCCCATCGGGCAAACGATTCCCTTGAGCCTTCAGCATCTTTTCGCGATGTTCGGCTCGACGGTGCTGGTGCCGATCCTGTTCAAGGTCAATCCGGCGACGGTGCTGCTTTTCAACGGTATCGGAACGCTGATCTATCTCGTGCTCTGCAAAGGGAAGATTCCCGCGTATCTCGGTTCAAGCTTCGCGTTCCTGTCTCCGGTTTTCCTCGTGCTGTCAAAATACAGCTATGAGGCGGCGCTGGGCGGCTTTATCGTGGTCGGCGCGATTTTTTGCCTTGTGGCGCTTATCGTCCGCGCCGTCGGCACGAAATGGATCGATTATATTTTCCCGCCCGCCGCAATGGGAGCTATCGTCGCCGTCATAGGGCTGGAGCTGATGCCGACGGCTGCTGGCATGGCGGGGCTGACAGCGGAAAATCCCGACCCGTCCGCCATCATGGTTTCGATTTTAACGCTTGCGATCACAGTCTTTTCATCGGTCGCGTTTCGGGGATTGCTGGCCATTTTGCCGATTCTGATCGGCGTTATCGGCGGCTATATCATCGCCGCTTTCGCCGGGCTGGTGGACTGGGCTCCGATTGTTGCCGCGCCTTGGTTTGCGCTGCCGACTATCTACACACCGGAATTCAATATCAACGCGATCCTGATTATCGTGCCCGCTGCGTTGGTGGTCATCGTCGAGCATGTCGGGCATCTGATTGTCACGGGCAATATCGTCGGCAGCGATTTGACGAAGGATCCGGGGCTTGACCGTTCGCTCCTGGGCAACGGCGTTTCGACGATTTTGTCAGGCTTTTTCGGGTCTACGCCGAACACGACTTACGGCGAGAATATCGGCGTGCTGGCCATTACGAAAGTCTTCAGCACATGGGTCATCGGCGGCGCCGCCATTTGCGCGATCCTGTTGTCTTGCTTCGGAAAGCTCGCCGCCGCGATCCAGAGTATCCCGACGCCGGTTATGGGCGGCGTTTCGCTGCTGCTTTTCGGCGTAATTGCCGCGTCCGGCGTCCGTATTTTCGTCGATGAGAAGGTTGACTACAACCAGCCGACGAATTTGATCTTGACCGCGATCGTGCTTGGCGTCGGCGTGTCCGGCGCAGGCGTTACGGTGGCGGGCGTCGCGCTGCGCGGCATGGTGTTGGCCACTGTGATTGCGATTTTGCTGAATCTCGCGTTTCGTCTGATCGAGCGCGTTCACGGCGATGGGGACGCAGCGGAATGATTCTCGAATACAAAATAGACGAGCGCGCCGAGGAAATTTCGGTGCGCTCCTTTTTGAAACGGCAGGGGCTTTCGACGCATCTCTGGCGCCGGCTCAAGCACCAGGGCGTACTTTTCATCAACTGTGAGCCAGTCCTGCGTGCGACACTGGCAAAACTTCGCGGCGGAGATGTTTTGCGCTGTGAGATTCCCGAATCGACCGCCATTGAGCCGGAGGAGATTCCCATCGATATCCGATACGAGGACGAGAATTTGCTTGTTGTCAACAAGCCGGCGCAGATGCTTGTTCATCCCATCGCGAAGGAACAGCACGGCACATTGGCGAATGCGGTCGCCCATTATTATGCCACCCAAAAAGAGCCGTGCGTTTTCCATCCGACGCATCGGCTCGACAGGAACACGACGGGGCTTGTGCTGATCGCCAAGCAGCCGCATATCCAGTCGCTGTTGACGGGGAAGGACGGCGCACGTTTTCATCGGACATATCTTGCAGTCGTTCATGGGATTTTTTCCTGCGGAGAAGGGAAGATTGAAAGGCCTATCCGTCGTAAACCGGGCAGCTTTATCGAACAGGAAACCCATGAATCAGGCAAGTCCGCCGTTACACGATACCGGGTTATTTCGGACTCGGAGGAGGCTTCGCTGGTCGAGCTTCAACCCGTCACAGGCCGCACGCATCAGCTTCGCGTCCATCTCGCAGCCGTCGGTCATCCGATTCTCGGCGACGACCTTTATGGCGAACCGTCGCCGCTGATTGCGCGGCAGGCGCTCCACGCATACCGTTTGGACTTGGTTCATCCGGTCACGCGGCGGCCGCTGACCATCGAAGCGCCGCTTCCGGAGGATTTCATATCTGTTTTAAGTGTTTTGCAGTTACCTACCCCGTCATGAAAAGAGCCTCAAACGTAAAAGTGTTCTTACGCTTGAGGCTTATTTTATATCAAGGGGGTCTCGGATCAATGCAAGAGCCGATACAGGAACCATGACACGATGCTGAATACCACGGCCGCAATCGCTACGGGCAGGGCGATGAAGAAAACGAAAAACAGGATGGCCGCGACGCCCAAAAACAGCGTCAATTTCCCCTGCCATGAACTGCCTTTTGTCATATAAGAAAAGCCGCTCCAATTGGTTCCTTTCCTTCGCTCGAAGCGGACGTCCGCCCGTCCCGTGTCTTCATTGATTCCTTCCTCTATCGTGATGCCGGTGTACGCGTTTCGTTCCGCTCTGCTCAAGACCTGGACGTGTCCCTCGTTCATATTGTCCATGCCGCAAGTTGGACAATGCCCGTTCTCCGCAAGTTCAGCTCCGCATCGTTCGCACCGCATATTTTTTCCTCCTACATTAAATATAAAAGCTGCACATACCCTTCTTCGGTCAAATACCTGGGATCGAGCGCAACGCAGTTCACGGCAGTCCCAACTTCGTTTACCGCTTGGAGGGCTTCGTCTTGCCCAACCTTGAAAGCCTCAAGGAGTTTTTCCAGCGGAATGTATTCCGTTCCGTTGACGCCTTCGATCAGAATCAGGATTGCTGCGAGTACGGCCTGCGTCCCGCGTTTTTTTACGGTTGCCACATAATCCTCATACAGCCGCTTGGCGAAGAAAATCGAGTACGAGCTGAATCCGAGGAATTGCGCTATTGCTGTCAGGCGTGTTTCCTCCGGCTCCAAAAGCCCGGCGTTTGCCGTTTTGCGGGGAACGGGAGGACACTCGGTGTCCGGGACGACCCGGAGCTGCGCGAAGCCCGACAAGATCTGCACTGTATGACGCACGGCCGCCGCATGGCGCAGGAGAAAATCCTCCATTGTGGCGTCAGGCATCTGGTAGTTTTGGAAGCGCTCAAATTGTTTTACAATCTCATCCTTGATCCGCCGCTGGAGCCGCTTGCTTGCAGACAACCCTGTGATATAGTTCAGCAGCATCACGCCCCGTCGTTGTATATGGCCGAAGAAAACCATGTTCTTGTATTCCATGAAAGCAGCGTCGGGACAAGGAAGCTCGAAGGTTTCCCCCGAAAGCAGGTCGGTGCAAAGCGCGAAATCATCTTCCAGACGGTTCACGCAGAATATTTTAAGCTTGGCACGCGTCAAGTCGCGCAGGACATAGCTTTCTTCTGTCGACAGGCGAGCCTTTTCGTGGTCGAGATAATAATGGGCAGGCGATAAATCGTCCGCTTTTCGGTGATAATCGAAGAAAAAATAGTCCCAGAAGCCCATCCACCAATTTTCGTCCGCTTCTTCCGGCTTTATATAAGGACCTGCATAGAGTACGACTGCGCGGGCAAAATCCGAATGAAGTTCTTTTTGCTGGAAAAAGCGGATCATATCGGCGATAAGGCTGTCCAGTATTTCGTTTAAATGGTTCAGCTCATCTTCGCCAATTTCCTCCGTGTGTTCCAAAGTATCGCAAAAAGCGTCGTACTCCTGACGTTCCGGTATAGAGAAAAAGCCGTGCTCATAGAATAATTCTCTTCCTTCATCGAGAGAATTTCCTGCTTCGGCGTCATCCGGGGCTATGGCCATCAAAAATTGCTCCAGGCAGTCAAAAAAGGTCTCGACATTTTTTTCAATCAACCGAAGCTTGGGCCTGGCGGCTGCGTACTGATAAAAAATCTCGACGTAATCATACCTCGTTAGAAGTGAAAAGAAATAGAGCTTCTGGCGCAGCATATATCTCAGCAGCGAGGAGACGACGCCGAAAATCCGCCGCAGCAGAAGATCGCTTTTTCCCTGCCACGCCAATTCCCGAAAATAACGTTCCATGCGCTGTTTCCGTATAATCTTGTTCAATTCCTTCCGCCTTTGATAGAAAACATCTATCCGGCGATATACGTTGTCTGTATCCACAAACAGCCTCCGCGATTAATTCTACAATATTGATAGTAATGCACAAATTCCCGTTTGTCAATTTTCAACCTCAAGAGTAGTTGATTGTTTTGCTGTTTCATTAAATTGTGCTTAAATCTTGTTTTTTTCATTGCAATTT
>JAGAZS010000058.1 GCA_017939945.1 Schwartzia sp. (in: firmicutes) | reverse complement strand
GATGCTCCTTTCGGTAGATGTTGGGCAAATTCATCTTACTACAAGTTTTCCTGCTTGTCTCTTTTATATGTCCGATTTCATTTTACAACTAACCATTCTACTTACACTGCCTTAAAGTGGAATTTAACTTTTCACTTGACGCAAATTTTTTGTGACGGATTTTTGCTTGCATGGGATTTTTCTTTGTGCTATAATGCTTGCGGAATTGACGGAGCGCCGTCTTTTCTTCGGCACTGTTCCCCCTATGCGGGGACAGGGGAGGATGTGGGGACGCATTCTCTTGACCAAGCGGGCGCAGAGGCCGCTTGTATCTTGTTCCTGAAATGGGAGAAAAGTGAGGTGTAAAGCATGAAAGAAGGAATCCATCCCGAGTTTTTCGAGGCGACGGTGACTTGCGGCTGCGGCAACAAGTTCACGACGGGCTCGACGAAGAAGGAGCTTCGCGTCGACGTCTGCTCGAAGTGCCATCCGTTCTTCACGGGGCGTCTTCGCGGTCAGGCCAAGGGCGGCCGCATCGAGCGCTTCAAGCAGCGTTACAAGAAAGACTGATTGTAAGGGGCAGGGCAGAAAAAGCCCTGCCTTTTTTCATGTTCGTATGATATATTCGTGGAAAAGGAGGCGGAGCGTTTGGATGACAAAAAGCCGCTGATGGTCGGCGGGCAGGCGGTGCTCGAAGGCGTGATGATGCGCGGCGCAGGGAAAGTGGCGACGGCGGTGCGCGTTTCGGACGGTCATATTGAGACGGAAGTGCGGGACGTGAATTCCATCGCTGATCGCTTCCCGATTTTCAAAGCGCCGTTTTTGCGCGGCGTGGTGGCGCTGGGCGAGTCGCTGGTGCTGGGGCTTCGTTCCCTTTCGTATTCCGCGCAGATGGCGGGCGACGAGGACGAGCAGCTTTCCGACGGGGAACTGGCCGGGACGATGCTGATTGCCTTCGCTCTGGCGGCTGTGCTGTTCGTGGCGATCCCGACCTGGGCGACGCGGTTTTTCCATACGCTGACGGCTTCGCCCGTAGTGCTGAATCTTTTAGAGGGCGGCTTGCGCCTCGCGATCTTCCTCGGCTACCTGCTGGCGATTTCGCGTATGGACGGCATTTACCGCGTGTTCCAGTACCACGGCGCCGAGCACAAGACGATTCACGCTTACGAGGCCGGAGGCCCGTTGACGGTGGAGCACGTGCAGGCGTGCTCGCGGTTCCATCCGCGCTGCGGCACCTCGTTCCTTTTGATCGTGATGCTGGTCAGCATTTTCGTGTTCGCGTTCCTCGGCTGGCCCGACCTTTTGACGCGGGTGGTGAGCCGCGTGGTGTTGCTGCCGGTGGTGGCGGGCATTTCCTATGAATTCATCCGCCTCGCGGCGAAATCGGACAATCCCGTGGCGCAGCTTTTCAAGGCGCCGGGGCTTTGCCTGCAGCGGCTGACGACGAACCCGCCGGAGGACGAGATGGTCGAGGTGGCGATCGCGTCGCTGGCGGCGGTGCTGCCGGAGGAGGAGCGCGTGCGAATGGGGCTTCCCGCGCAGACGGAAACGGCGAAGCCTGACGAAAAAGCGGCGGACGAGGATGCCGCGGCGATTGTGACAAATTGAGGTGCGAAAGTGCTGGAACGACTTTTGGCGATAGAGGATCATTACCGCGAACTGGAATCCCTGCTCGGCGATCCCGACGTGCTGGCGGACGTGGAGCGGTGGCAGAAACTGAACCGCGAGCTTTCGCAGCTTTCCCCGATTGTGGAAAAGGTCCGCAAATTTCAGAGCGTGACGAAGGAAATAGAGGATGACGAGGCGGTGCTGGAGGAATCCTCGGACGCGGAACTGAAGGCGCTGGCCGCCGAGGAGCTTTCCTCGCTGCGGGAGGAAAAAGCGGCCCTCGAAAAGGAGCTTCCGATTTTGCTGCTGCCGAGAGACCCGAACGACGACAAGAGCGTGATTGTCGAGATTCGCGGCGGCGTCGGCGGCGAGGAAGCCGCGCTGTTCGCGGGCGACTTGTTCCGCATGTACACGCGCTACGCGGAAAAACAGGGCTGGCGCGTTTCGATTATCGACTCCAATCCGACGGAGCTGGGCGGCTTCAAGGAAATTTCGTTCTCGGTGGACGGCGCGGGCGCGTTCAGCCGGCTGAAATACGAGCGCGGCACTCATCGCGTGCAGCGCGTTCCGGAGACGGAGTCCCAGGGGCGGATACACACCTCGGCGGTGACGGTGGCGGTGCTGCCGGAGGCCGAGGATGTGGAAGTGGATATCAAAAACGAGGATTTGAAGATCGACACCTACCGGGCCGGCGGCGCCGGCGGACAGTACGTCAACAAGACCGAGTCCGCCATCCGCATCACCCATTTGCCGACGGGCATCGTGGTGCAGTGCCAGGACGAGAAATCGCAGCTCAAGAACAAAGAAAAAGCCATGCGTGTGCTTCGGGCGCGAATCCTCGAGCAGGCGCAGGAGCAGCAGGCGGCGGAGGAGGCGGCAGACCGCAAGAGCCAGATCGGCTCCGGCGACCGCAGCGAGCGCATCCGCACTTACAATTTCCCGCAGGGCCGCGTCACCGATCACCGGATCGGCCTGACGCTGCACAAGCTGGAATCGGTGCTGGGCGGCGCGCTGGACGAGCTGCTCGACGCGCTGATCACGGCGGACCGGGCGGAGAAACTGAAACGTACGCAGGAATAAAATGGTATGCAAAAGCCTCCGCAACGCGGAGGCTTTTTACATGGAGATAGTATAGTGTGGAAGCGCCAGCCGCTTCTTGTCAAAAATGGACTCATCGTGCTATGATAAAGCAAATATGATGAAGCTCTTGATTCTTGACAGTAGGAAAATCCCATGAATGCCATGCCAAATTTAGAGGCTATATGCAACCGTGTTGCAGGCAGCTATAAAAGGGTGTACGGCGGTGATATTCAAGGAATCTATTTGTACGGCTCCTATGCCCGAGGAGATTATGACGAAAGCTCCGATCTCGATTTCGTAGCGCTCGTCAAAGGCGAACGGCGGAATTTGCAACGCAAGCTGGACGAGGTTTGGAACGATACTGTCAAAATGGATCTTGAATATGATGTAGTCACTTCGCCGACCGTTATTCCCGTGGATGAGTTCCAAAAATATCGGGACGAGCTTCCTTATTACCGAAACATTTTTACGGAGGGGAAACGCATTGGTTGACTTGGCGAAATATCGACTGGAATCCGCACAGGAACGGTTGGCGGCTGCCAAGCTTGAAATGGAGGCCGGGTATCTCAAAGATTCAATCAATCGTTCCTAGTGAGAACAATAAAGGAGGATGAGGGGTAATGGCGACAGTCAGCGTTAGAATGGATAAGGCTCTTTTTGACGCGGCAGCACGCGAAGGAAAAGCGGAATTTCGCAGTGCTGCCCAGCAAATCAATTTTTGGGCGAAAGTGGGCAGGAACGCTTTGGCAAATCCAGACCTGCCGATTGAGTTTGTACGG
>JAGAZS010000057.1 GCA_017939945.1 Schwartzia sp. (in: firmicutes) | reverse complement strand
GAACCAGATCGAGATTATCAAGCGTCTGGTAGAGAACGGGATTGGACTCGCGTGCCTGCTGGACTGCGTGACCCAGGACGCGCAAAACTTCCGCGTCCTGCCTTTCGAGACCCCAAAACACTTCGACGTCGGTCTCGCATGGAAAAAGGGACGATAACTGTCAAAAGCGGCCTCCGCTTTCATGGACTTCTGCAAGGAAGCGCTGATAGAATAGGACATATAAATTAAAGCTTCCGCACGCTGCAACGGTGTGCGGAAATTTTTATATCTGTCCCGCGAAGGCTTTTTATTATTTTCAGATTATGGTTGTTTATTTCACGTAAAACATTCTTCCCAAAACATTTTATCTTAAAAAGCCTTATCCTCATCTCAACTTCATGGTACAATAGATTCGGGAGGTTGAACGTATGAAAATGTTTGCCGGGCTCGGGAATCCGGGCGCGGAGTATGCGGCTACGCGGCACAATGTCGGGTTCATGCTGGCGGACGCGCTGGCTGCGCGATGGGACGCTGCGGGCTGGCGCACGAAGCAGGACGCGCTTGTAGCGGAGGCGCGGCTCGGCGCGGAAAAAATCCTGCTGGTGAAACCGCTGACCTATATGAATGAAAGCGGGCGTGCCGTCGGGCCGCTGCTCTCTTGGTACAAGCTCGAACCGAGCGATTTGATTGTCGCCCATGACGATATGGATTTGCCCGTGGGCACGATACGGCTGCGGAAAAAAGGCAGCGCCGGCGGCCACAACGGCATGAAGTCGATTCTCTACCATGTGCAGGACGAGAATTTTCCCCGTGTGCGCATCGGCGTCGGGCACCCTGTCCACGGGCGCGATCAGGTGATCCGCCATGTGCTTTCGCCGTTTTCCGCCGAGGACGCGCAGAAAATCCGCGAGGCCATCGAGTATCTTTTGCCCGCCGTTGAATGTATCATAACAGAGGGCGTCGACATGGCAATGAACAAATACAACCCGAAAAAGGAAAAGAAACCGAAGCCACCGAAAAACGCCGAGGAACAGCCCGCGCAGAAGGAACCAAACGAATCCGGCACCTTGGACGAGAGCACGGAACAAACGGAAAGGTCGGGAAACTTCGATGGCTAAGATCACAGCGCTTTACGCGGACGAAAACGGGGAGATTTTCTTCGCGGCGGGCATGGCGGGCGCGGCCCGGCTCGGCGGCGAGACCGCCCCTTTGACCGAGGATATGCTGATCCCGCTGCCAGATTCCGCCGACCTGATGTTCCTGCCGGAGAGAACTGCCGTCGGCTACGACAAAAAAGGGACTCTGACGCCGTTGCCGGGACGCGCGGTTTCGGCGATCCTGCCTGCCGGTTATACGCGTCTGCTGTTGCCCGCGTTCCAAAAGGAAAAGGGCGCGTCGATGCTGCCGCTTTTCGGCTATACGGCGGTGGCGCTCCGCAAGGGAAAACTTTACGCTGCGGCGCTCTACACCGACAAGAACGACAAATGGGACCCGATGAAGTACAATACCCGCGCCTTGAAGCGGCACGTCCGCGAAATGAAGAAAAGATTCCCGAACAACCGCCTTATCGCCCATTTGGCGAACTGCTCGCTGGAGTGGCATTGCTGCACCGCGCAGAATCTTTTTTACCATCGCTGGGAAGCGGGCGTCCCCGTCTCCCCCGTCTGCAACGCGAACTGCCTCGGCTGCATCTCGCTCCAGCCTGCCGAGTGCTGCCCGTCGCCCCAGAGCCGCATCACGTTCCGCCCGACGGCAGAAGAAGTAACAGAGCTTTCCGTCTATCATCTGTCGGAAGCCCCCGACGCGATTGTCAGCTTCGGACAGGGCTGCGAAGGTGAGCCGTCGCTGGCGGCGGACACAATCGCGGAAAGCATACGCGCCGTCCGCGCAAAGACCGACAAAGGGCAAATCAATATCAACACGAACGCCGGATATACCGAAGGCATCAAGAAAATCGTCGACGCGGGACTCGACACGATGCGCGTCAGCATCATCAGTGCCAAGGACGAAAGCTATCAAGCGTATTACCGCGCGGGATACGCGCTGGAAAACGTCAAGGCGTCCATCCGTTACGCATTGGAGCACGGCGTCTACGTTTCGCTGAATCTCCTGTATTTCCCCGGCTTCAACGACCGCCCGGAGGAGCTTGCCGCATGGAAGGATTTTTTCCGCGAGCTGCCGGTGCAGATGATCCAAGTGCGGAACCTGAACCTGGACCCGGACGTTTTTCTCAATATAATGCCTTCGTCCCATACCCGCCCCATCGGCGCAAAATCGTTCCTCCGCGCTCTGCATGAATCGTTTCCTTCCATTAATATCGGCAGTTTCAGCCATTTCGTAAAATGACGGATGAACGCGGAAAAAAATATTTCAATCAAAAAGAGGATTTTTCCATTTTAGGTAGAAGATACTAAAGTTAGAAAGACGATTCCACATTCATGGCCAAAAGGAGAGATTTCCTATGATGGACGAAAGAGATTGGACAGCCTTTAAGCAGAAGCTGAAAGCAAAAACAGAAATCGACCTTGACCTTTACAAGGAAGCGCAGATGAGACGCCGGATCGGCAATCTTGTCACGCGCGGTGAATTCGATTCCTATGTAGCGTATTTTGACCATGTGGCAAAAAGCAAAGAAGAGTTCGCAGCCTTCATCGAGTACCTGACCATCAACGTGTCGGAATTCTACCGCACGCCTGACAAGTTCAGCCAGCTCGAGAAAGAGGTCATGCCCGAGCTTTTGAAACGGTCGCCGAAACTCAATATCTGGAGCGCGGGCTGCTCCATCGGCGCCGAGGTCTATTCGCTGACGATGATTCTGAAGGAACTGACCCCTAACACGAAACATCGCCTGCTCGCCACCGACCTCGACATCGAGATCATTGCGAAGGCGAAAGCGGGCATTTACACAGAAAACGAGCTGAAAGCCCTCGACCCGAAGCGCAAGGAAAGATATTTCACGAAAACCTCCGACGGCAGGTTCGCGATCAAGGACGAAATCAAGCAATGCGTCGAGTTCAAGCGGCACAACCTGTTGAAGGATCCGTTCGAAAAGGGCTTCGACCTGATTCTCTGCCGCAACGTCGTCATTTACTTTACCGAGGAAGCGAAGGACACGCTTTACAGGAATTTCTTCGCGTCGCTGAAGCCGGGCGGAATCCTGTTCGTCGGCGCCACCGAAGCAATCCTGAACTCCCGCAACATGGGCTATGTCAACTACAAGCCCTTCTTCTACCAGCATCCGTTATAATGCCACGATAGCATTAGGAAAAGCCCCGAAAAGGACGGTGATTGGATGTTCGCTAACCCGCAGCTGGAACAGATGGCGCAGGAAGAACTGCGCGCGCTTCAGCTCCAGCGTCTGAAAAAAACGGTGGCTTGGGCATACGAAAAAAGCGGCATCTATCGCCGGAAATTCGACGCCGCGGGCGTAAAGCCCGAAGACATCCGTACGTTGGAGGACATCACAAAGCTGCCGTTCACGACGGAACGGGAAATCGACGAACATTCGGTTCATGAGTTCCTGACGCTTCCCTTCAGCGCAATTTCACGCGTCGCCCTTTGGGAGCATCCCAAACATCTGATTCGCATGTACACCGCGCGGGACATCTCCTGCAACGTGGAGATGATGACGCGAGCGTTGGCGGCGGCGGACATCAACCGCGCCTCGGTGGTCGGCATTCTCGGCGACCTCGCGGACAGCGGGCTGATGGATACACAGTACGCGCTGGAAGTACTCGGCACCACGGTTGTGCCCCTCGGCACGGAATACGAACGCGCAATCAAGCTGCTCGACGCCACCTATCTCGGCATCATCGTCGGCTCGGCCCGCCGCGTGCTGCGCCTTATTATCCAAGCGCAGGCGATGGGACGCGAAATGAAGGAATTCAATCTTGCGACGATTCTCTGCTTCAACGAGAATCTGCAAAATCCGCTGAAAATGCACATGCGGAACCGCACGGGAACGCAGGTTTACAATTTTTTCGCGTCGTCGGCCTTCGGCACCAGCGGCATGTTCTATCAGTGTCCGGAACACGCCGGACATCACTTGCAGGAAGATTATTTCTACGCCGAGGTGGCGGCCTTCGGTCAGGACGTCGTGGTCAACGATCCGAACTGCATGGGTGAGCTGGTGCTGACGTCACTGACGGCGGAAGCGCTTCCGCTGATTCGTTACCGAACCGGACAGACGGTCATGCGGATGGAGCAGACCTGCTCCTGCGGCCGAACCTTCGCCCGTTATATGACGCCCTTCGGCGCGTTCAACTGATAATCCGATCACAAAAAAGCGGAACGCATCATTTGCGCTCCGCTTTTTATTATGGCTGTATTCAAAATCAGAAGAGGAAATTCAGTTCGCCGAAGAATGTGGACGCGTCCACATCCTTGTCGCCCTGCGCTATGCCCATGGTCTTGCCGTCAAAGTACATCAAAGAACCGACCACATTTTTGGCGAAGGCATAGTCCACGCCAATCTCGCGGCCTTTCTGGCCGAGACCAAGCGCCGTGTCGGTGGGCGCCCACGCGGCGAAACGTCCCAGCATGCGGAGCCGGAACCAGATACCGTAAGAACCGGGCTTCAAAGGATCAACGCCCTTGTAATCGATCTGGAAGGTCCATGCCCGCCGCTGTCCCTTTTTAGCCAAGGCTCCTGTTCCATTGTTCACACGGTCCGGAGCGGTGTTCCAGTCAATGGCGAAATTCGCGGAGAGATTCTTGCTGAATTTGTAGCCCACCCCTACGCTCCAAATGTTGGCGGCGTCCTTATTATAAAGGAAGTTCATCACTTCCTCGTTTTTGAAACGATGCCAGCCCACGCCCCAGGTCCATTTCGAGGCGCGGTCGTTGTATATTTCCACGCCATAATAACTGGCGGTGTAATTCGCCGGCTCTTCCCCCGTCTCCCAGGCGATTCGAGGGAATCTCGACATGCCGTTCGGATAGCGGTTCGTCCTGCCGCCGGTAAGGCTGACTTTCACATCCTTGCCGAAAACGATCTGTCCGCCGGACAGACTGTCGTCGGCAATCATTCCGTTGTCCACTGCCGTATAAAAAGGAATTTTTCCAAGATTTATGGACGTATGACCATATTTTCCCTGCATCCATGCGCGATCCAGGAAGAACTCCGAGTCGGCGTCCATCGTGGCGGAGGCCGGTCCTCCCGCGGAGTTCTTGGCCGTATTCATGTCGGAATTGTATTCCATCCGTGCCTTGGCAGTCCAGTTTTCGTTGATTTTCATTTCCGGCTCGAAACGCAGCGTCACATATTGCGACCGCATCCTTTCGTTCCAGTCATCGGAATTGGCGGACTTGAAGCGGTAGCGAACCCTGCCGCCCCATTTCACGTTGTCGACCTTTTTTTCCAGTGCGGACACCCGAACGCCAAGGTTGTTCAGTTCCTCGCTGAACTCCGCGGCCAATTTGTCGATCAGCGCCTTGTCGCCGCCGCCTTTCGCCATCGCACGGGCGACCATCTGCGCCATTTCATATCGGGTGATTTCCTGATCCCCGCGATACGTACCGTCGCCATATCCCTCTATGACGCCGTCGGCCGCCAGTTGAGCCACCGCGTCGTAAGCCCAATGGTCGCGCGGGACGTCCTCGAACGGATTCGCCAAAGCGGCGGCCGGATACGCGACGCCGAGGGCGAAAGCAGCCGCAACCATGAATGAAGTCTTGTTCCTCATGCCCTATTCCTCCTAATCCTAACTCTATCGTTATATTATGAACTGCAGATATACAGGTTGTCAATCCGTTTTCATTTAATATGTTATAGCGTATTCTAAAAAAGCGAGTGTTTTTTGCCTTTTTTTGTGATATGATGAGGAGCATACCGCAGAATACAAACGCGTGCGGAATTGAAAAAAGCAAAGGGTGGAAAAAAATGAAAAGTGACGTCGTAAAGAAAGGTCCTACGCGATGCGCGCATCGGTCGCTGTTTTATGCACTCGGCTTCGGGCCGGAAGATCTTGAAAAGCCGCTGATCGGCATTTGCAATTCTTTCAATGAAGTCATTCCGGGGCACATGCACCTTCGAGAAATCACCGAGGCCGCGAAGCTCGGCGTTGCGGCTGCGGGCGGCACCCCGATGGAGTTTCCGGCCATCGGCGTCTGCGACGGCATCGCCATGGGCCACACGGGCATGAAATTCTCGTTGGCCAGCCGCGAGCTGATTGCCGACTCCATCGAGGCCGTGGCGACGGCCAGCGGATTCGACGGGCTTGTGCTGATCCCGAACTGCGACAAGGTCGTGCCTGGCATGCTGATGGCGGCGGCGCGGCTCAATATCCCCTCCGTTGTCGTCAGCGGCGGCGCGATGCTGGCCGGTCGGTTCCACGGGCAGGACGTCAGCGTCAGCCAGTGCTTCGAGGCGGCGGGAAAATTCGCTGCAGGCAAGATCAGCGCCGAAGATATGGCGGATCTCGAAGCCCACGCCTGCCCAAGCTGCGGCTCCTGTGCGGGACTTTTCACCGCGAACACAATGAATTCTTTGGCTGAAGCCCTTGGCATGGGACTGCCCGGCAACGGCACGATTCCCGCCGCCCACACCGGCGCACGCCGACTGCTGGCGAAACGCGCGGGCGCCGTCGTCATGGACCTCGTCAAAAAGAATATCTGCCCGCGCGACATCATGACACGTGAGGCTTTCGAGAACGCAATCACAACGGACATGGGCATTGGCGGATCGTCGAACACGGTGCTGCATCTGACGGCCATCGCCCACGAGGCGGGCATCGAGATTCCCGCGCCGCTGTTTGACGAAATCAGCCGCCGCACACCGTACATCACGAAACTCAGCCCCGGCGGCAAACACCACATGCAGGACCTGGACGAGGCGGGCGGCATTTCCGCCGTCATGCACGAACTGGCGAAGAAGAATCTGCTGCATCTCGACGCAATGACCGTCACCGGAAAGCTCGGCGACCGCATCAAGGACGCGAAGATCCTGCGTCCAGACGTAATCCACAGCGTGGACGACCCGTACCGCAAGGAAGGCGGCATCGCGATTTTGCAGGGCAATATTTGCCCGGACTACGCCGTAGTCAAAGCTTCGGCAGTCAGCGAGGATATGCTGGTCTATGAGGGTAAGGCGAAATGCTACGACTCCGAGACGGCGGCTATCGACGCGATCATGGACGGCGAGATCCACGACGGCGACGTGGTGGTCATCCGCTATGAAGGACCGAAGGGCGGCCCCGGCATGCAGGAAATGCTGAATCCGACGGCGGCGATTACCGGCGCGGGCCTCAAGGTCGGGCTGATCACCGACGGCCGCTTCAGCGGCGCGAGCCAGGGCGCCTGCATCGGCCATATCTCGCCGGAAGCGATGGAAGGCGGCCCGATTGCGCTGATTGAAAACGGCGACGTCATTTCTATCGACATCCCGAACCGCAAGCTGGAACTGAAAGTCAGCGATGACGAGCTTGCAAAGCGTAAAGCGGCATGGAAGAAACCCGAGCCGAAAATCAAGTCCGGCTACCTCGCCCGCTACGCAAAGATGACCACCTCGGCCAGCACCGGCGCTGTCGTGCAGTAACGGAAGCTATAGCAAACGCCCCGCGAATTTTTTCGCGGGGCGTTTTTGCGCGTTCTTTTATTTCCTTTTTGCCTTGATATACGGGATCAGCCCGCCGGCCTTCGCGATATCCTGCACGAAGCCGGGGAGCGGGTGCGCCCGGAATTTGTCGCCCGTCGTCAGGTCCTCGATTGTCCCTTCCGAGGTGTCGATGCGCAAGACGTCGTTCGCCTTGATTTTCTCCACGTCGTCGCCGATCTCGAGAAGCGGCAGACCGATATTGATGCCGTTCCGATAGAAGATTCGCGCGAAGCTGGCCGCCACCACCACGGGAATCCCCGAAGCCTTGATGGCGATCGGCGCGTGCTCGCGGGAAGATCCGCAGCCGAAATTCTTGCCGCCCACCATGATGTCGCCCGCCTTGACCTCCTTCGCGAAGGTCTCGTCAATGTCCACCATGCAGTGCGAGGCCAGTTCCTTCGGGTCGAAGGAGTTCAGATAGCGCGCGGGAATGATTACGTCAGTGTCCACGTTGTCGCCGTAGCGCCAGACTTTTCCTTCCGCTTTCATTCAGCCCACCTCCTTCGGCTCGGCAATGCGTCCGAGAATCGCGCTGGCCGCCGCCACTTGCGGCCCCGCCAGATAAATCTCGCTGGTAGTGTCGCCCATGCGCCCGACGAAATTGCGGTTCGTCGTGGAAACGCACCGCTCGCCCTTCGCCAGGATGCCCATGTGGCCGCCCATGCACGGCCCGCAGGTCGGCGTCGAAACGGCGCAGCCCGCATTGATGAAAGTGCGGATATAGCCGCGCCTCATCGCTTCGAGATAAACGCGCTGGCTGCCCGGAATCACGATACAGCGGACGTCGGGATGAACCTTGTGCATCGAGAACACCTCCGCCGCCGCGGCGAGATCCTCGATGCGCCCGTTCGTGCAGGAGCCGAGAACCACCTGCTGGATAGGTATCGGTTCTTTGATGTCCATGACGCGTTTCGTGTTCCCCGGCAAATGCGGAAACGCCACCACGGGACGAAGCGCCGAAAGATCGATCTCCACCGTGCGCGCATATTTCGCGTCCGAGTCGGAGAACACCGGCTCATAATCTTTGATGCGCTCTTCGAGATATACGCGCGTCTTGTCGTCAAACGGGAAAATACCGTTCTTCGCGCCCGCTTCGATGGCCATGTTCGCGATCGTGAACCGATCGTCCATGCCCAGCGACGAAACGCCGTCCCCCGTGAACTCCAGCGTCTGGTACAGTGCGCCGTCCACGCCGATCATGCCGATCAGCGTCAGGATCACATCCTTGCCGCAAACGTCCTTCGGTTTCTCTCCGTGCAGCACCACTTTGATTGCCGACGGCACCTTGAACCAAGCCTCGCCCGTCGCCAGCGCCACCGCAAGGTCTGTCGTGCCGACGCCGGTGGAAAATCCGTTCACCGCGCCGTATGTGCAGGTGTGGGAGTCCGCGCCAATAGTCAGCATCCCCGGCCCCACAAGGCCCTGCTCCGGCAGAATCACGTGCTCGATGCCCGCGTCATGGCCCACCTCGAAATAATGGACGATTTTCTGCTCCCGCGCGAATTCCCGCACGATCTTTGTCAGCTCGGCGGTCTTCATATCCTTGTTCGGCGTGAAATGATCCGGCACCAACGCGATTTTCGCGGGATCGAACACATCACCGCCGATTTTCTCAAACTCTTTGATGGCGGGCGGCGCAGTGATATCGTTCGCAAGAACCATATCGAGCTTGCAGGTGATCAGCTGCCCCGCCTCGACGGAAGCCAATCCCGCATGCTGCGCCAGAATCTTCTCGCTCATATTCATGCCCATAATAATCCCCCCTGAATAAAGCCCGCAAGAGGCAAACTTATGTTGAAATTTTACGATGAAGCAACGTTTTTGTCAATTTATGAGGATTTTGCAAAACTCTGAAGTCAAGAAACACAAGGTTTTTCTGAAGATAAAAAAGGACTTCACCCCTTCAAACGCGAATAAATAAGTGACCAAACTCATATTCCGGAAAGGATGAAG
>JAGAZS010000056.1 GCA_017939945.1 Schwartzia sp. (in: firmicutes) | reverse complement strand
GGTCGTCTTCAGTTCTTCTATCCGACGCCTATCCTTGACCGGCTCGTCTAAAAGCGTGACGTCCGTCATGCGGTCGAGGCGGCAGTGGCCTATATTTTCGTGCGGCTCCATATTGCCGACGATGTAATAGCGTCCTTGACTCAGGATCATTTCATAAGGGCTGAAGGTATAGAGCTCTTCCTTTTTCGGATGGAAATTGAAGTCCGTATCATAAGTATTGTAGTGGAAGCTGATTTTCTTGCCATCCTCAATGGCCTTTTGGATTACGCTGACGTTTTTCAATGTCTGCTCGTTGTCAGAGTACGGCATTTTTTCACAATAGCGAAGAAAACGCTCTACACGCTTTTTGAAGCTGTGCGAACCCGCCGAAAACAGACGCTCAATAAGCCCTTTCGCCTGTTTCTGCGAAATGTTCCGAGAAAAAAGCACGCCGTCAATCAGCATACGAAGCTCAGCGTCCGTAAATTCCTGCGGTTCTTTCTTGATATAGCAGCCCACTTTTTCCTTGACGATCGGATAGCCATCCGCCTGCAACATCTGGATATATGTATGCAAGGAACGCGGACTGCACGACACCTCGTATTGTTCCCGCAAAAGCTGAATGATTTCCTTTTGCTTCAACAAATTCTTTTCGTTCGAATGATTACGTAAGATGTCCAAGACGTAGAGCACCACAAGCCGCTTATCTTTGCCCATTCCGCCCTCTTTTTCCATTTCTCCCATGTTCTTCGCCGGTATCCCGGCTTCCCCCTTTCACTTATAAAAGTCTTTTCGCCTGTAATTTTATCAAACACGGCAAAGGATTGCACCCATATCACACGAAACCGATGCCAATGCTCTTTTTCGCGTAGCGGTCGGAAAGATTAACCTCGAAATCAGAAGGCTCTAGCTTCAAAAGCTCATCACGCGTCATCGGCTTCCCGCCGCTTTCCTCCACAATGCGACGGGACTGCTTCAGGAGCGCCTGCTCCAAAAGATTGCGTACAAACCGACCGTTGCCGAATTCCTTTTCCGCGCACGCTGCCCGGAAGACGTCCCGGCACCGAGCAAGAATCGGATCGTCCAGTTCATATCCGCGCTCCTTCGCCATCAGCGAGAGAATCTGAATCAACTCATCGGCGTCGTAGTCCGGGAAATCCACATGGAACGCGATGCGGCTCCGAAGTCCCTCGTTCTTTGCTAGGAAGCCTTTCATCTTGTCCTTGTATCCGGCGAAAATGACAATCACACTGTCGCGCTGGTTCTCCATTTCCTGCACGATGGTATTGATGGCCTCGTCGCCGTAGCAGCCGTCCCTGTCATCGACCAATGAATAGGCTTCGTCAATGAACAAAACGCCGCCCCGCGCCTCCCGGAACTTCCTGGCGACTTGCGGCGCCGTCCAGCCGACGAACCTCCCGACGAGATCGTTGCGGCCGCACTCGACGAAGGCGCCGCTTTCCAGCACGCCCTCTTTTTTCAGGATTTCAGCCAAGAGACGTGCAACGGTGGTCTTCGCGCTGCCGGGATTACCCGAGAAGATCATGTGCAGAGCGCTTTTCTGCTGCGCCAGGCCCACGTCCGATCGCATCTTCTGCATCTTGTGGGCCGCGATAATCTGGTCGATGATTTTCTTCACCTCCGTGAGACCGACCATTTCCTGCAGGCGTTCATAGGCGTCCCCTTTCGTCTTTTTCTTCTCCGCCGTCACATAGGTCGCCGTCTTGTAAGCTTGGTAAAGCTTGTTCTTCAAGCCGTCCTTGTAAAAACGGTTAAAAATCCCGTAAAGCTCCGAAGCCGTAAACGACGTTTTCTCTTCAAGAGAATTCTCAATTTCTTTTTTGTCCATCACCTCAAAATCCGCCTCCTTGACGAGGCGGCGCAGATATCCTGCGGCTTCCTTCCTGTTCCCCGCTCCCTCACTGATCGCCACGATATCGATGTATTCCTCTACCTTTGCCATCAGGGACGGCGTGAAGCCCGGATTGTCAGTACGCTCAATAAAAATACAGAGGTCGTTCTGGTGATACTTCTTAATAAGATCGGAAATAAACTCCGTAACTCTTTCATAGGCCGAAGCATAATTCGCATGCTCCTCATTGGAGCCACGCAGTTCAATCACCAGCGCCGTACCTGCCGCCTGCCGGAAAAGATTCTCGAGGTCCCTTTCGTCATAGCAGCCTTCCCGGATTTCGCTGACAACTGCAAGCCGACGGCTGAGCAGACGCTCGCACGAATAAAGTGCCTCGGTCAGCAGCCGCGCAATCGTCATGGCAGTCTCCTGATTTCCGGCTATAATCTTGTAATGCACGGGATGACCGTGAAAATGTCGTACGTTCTTGTCCGAATAAATCCGCGCCAATTCGTCCAAAAGGCTCTGGTCTGCAAGAAGCGCCTTCGCACGAGCCATCGCCGCTTTTTTCGTCAATGCGTCCGCTTCCTGCAGTTCCTCCCGTAGTTTGAACTGGTTGTTCTCGAAATAATCGATTTCAATATTGCACAGCGCCCGTCGGCAATCGTCCAGATAATTCGCATCGTCCGCCTTCCGCACGGCCTTCAGAAAATCCTTGACAGTTATCTCATGCAGCCCGGAAACGGAAAACGATTTCACGCCGCCTTTTTCCTTCAGCGCCGTCTTCAAAAGCTCTTGCATTCCCTGTTCAGACACATTTTCCTTTTCACTGAACGCCGCAGCCATTTGCCATACGCGAGGACTGCCGCCGCTGATGAACACATATCTCGCATCTTCATTTTCCTCCCAAAGTGCATCATTGACGCAAGCCACGGCACTCCAACCTTCTCTGCGGGACTCCGCGCAGGCTTTTTCCAATGTCTCCTCACCCGCATATTTACACTCGATCCTAAAGTCATAAAACAACATCGTGCAACACCTCCTGTTCTGTTCATATTCATCATAACAGAAGCGAGGTGCAAAATTTTGCACCTCGCTTCTGTTGCTCAAAAAAATATTTACATAGCAACTGTACTGCCGTCGGACAAGCGATAAATATATTTCTCGTCGACCTTCATGCCCGTGATTGTTTCGATGGCGCGCGCATATAAATCGAGCTGCTTTTGATAGTGTTTTCGTATCAGTTCCGGCGTCGTGCCGCGATCCGTCTTGTAGTCAAGCAATACGATATGCCCCTCCGCGTCCTCGAAAAACACGTCGATCGTTCCCTGCAAGAAGATTTCGTCCTGTCCGGACGCCTTCGGCTCCATCTCGGAGGCAGGAATCATCAAGCTGAACGGCTGCTCGCGCCAACACCGTTTCGCGGCTTTCATCCGAAGTCCGATCGGCGAAGCGAAGAATTTCGCAATCGGCGGGACGTTCACGGCGCGCCCTTCCTCCTCGGTCAATATCCCATCCTTCACAAAAGCGTCCAGTTGGTTTTCGATATCCGCTTCGTCCAGCGAACCGTCCAGCCGCAGATTTTGCATGACGCCGTGCATCAGCGTCCCGAAAACGACGCCGCCTGTTTTGATTTCTTCTGCCTGCAGGAATTCGGGCGGTGGGAAGTCCCTTTCAATATCGTCCGCACTATCTTCCAATGCTTTCTCCCCCAATGGAGCAACAGGTGCGAAATCCTCCAGTTCCTCAGAGCGGCGTTTGATTTCCGTAACGGTCACTTTTGCCGGGATATCCGTATAATGGCCATAGATCCAGGACAACGCTGCAGCCCTTTCACTGTTTTCCGATACGGGAAGCGGCTCCAGCTTCTGGATGCAATCCATCCATTCATCGACAATTCCCTCTGTTTCTTCCTCTGCTTTTGTCGAAGGCGCACATACAAACTGCAGCTCAAACTCCGGCTTTCCGAATTTTTCCGAAGGATAATCAATCTGCGGCAGATCCGAAACGCCCGCTACGTCCCGAAGCTTTTCCCCTGCCGTCTCATCCCGCGCCACAGCCGTCCCAATCCAATCCAGCCAATTTTTCGCGCCGAGCACAGCATGCCCCGGAAGCGCAGTTTCTTTTCGCTCCGTATAACGGCACCATGCTTTCGCGCATTTCTCGCCGGAGGATTTGACATTGCCGACGAGAATCAGCTTTTCTCTCGCCCGCGTCATTGCCACATAAAGGACTCGAAGTTCCTCCGCCCTCGCCTCGTTCTGGATTGCTTCCTTCATAGCACGCCACGCGATGGTCGGATACTGCCAAGCCAGCGTTCCCTCTGTTTGCGTACAGTACATGCCGATTCCCAGATTATTATGGACCAAAACCTTTTTCTGCACATCCTGGAAATTTAGCTTCTTGGACAAATCCGCGAGCACGACGACGGGAAATTCCAGTCCCTTGCTTTTATGCACGGTCATGATACGGACTACGTCTTCTTTTTCCCCGAGTGTACGCGCAACGGAAAGATCGGTGTCGCGCTCCTTCATCTGACGGACGAATTTCAAAAAGCGGAAAAGTCCGCGAAAATTCGTCTTTTCATAGTCGGCGGCCCTATCCACCAGCATGCGGAGATTGGCCTGCCGCACGAGACCGCCGGGCTGCGCCCCGACGTAATCGTAATAGCCCGTATCACGGTAGAGCTGCCAAAGCAGCTCCGGAACGCCGACGCGCCGCGACAGCTTCCGCCACTTGCCCAGTTTTTCCAAAAACCGCGCCGCTTTTCCGTTCGCGTCTGTTTCGGCCTTCGCGGAAAGCGCCGTGTAAAAATCCGCCGCATCGTCGGCGTCAATGCGAATTTCCGTCAAATCCGCCGCCGTCATGCCCCCAACCATCGAATGAAGCACCGCCGCCAACGGAATATCCTGATGAGCATTGTCGATAACTGCTAACAGCGCGAGAACAAGGCTCACTTCCTTTTCCTCGAAATAGCCCGCGTCCGCTTCGGCGTAAGCGGGAATGTCGTGAGCTCGAAGCTTTTCCAAAAGGATCTGCGCTTTTCCCTTTACCGCGCGCAAAAGCACGGCCATATCCTGCCAGCGGATAGGACGGTATTCTTTCTTGTCCTTGTCGTAGACGAAAACGCCGCTGTCCTTCAACTCGCGAAGCTTTTGGGCGACAATTTGCGCTTCGGCCTCGAAGCCCCGCAATTCTTCCTTTTCGTCGTCCCCGGTTTCATCGTCATTCGCGACCAGCAGCAATTCCACCGGCGCCCCCGCGAAGCTCTTCTTGTCCGTCGCAGGATAATCGGCCTTCGAATACAGAGCTGCGCGCTCGTCATACGAAAGCTCTGTTTCCGGAGCAATCATCAACTGGGAAAAAAGGAAATTGACCGCCGACAGCACTTCTTTCCGACTCCTGTAATTTTCGCTGAGCTCGATGCACTCGCCGTGTTCCCCATGCATCCGATAATCGTTCTGCTTTTCGGTAAACAATGTCGGGTCGGCAAGACGGAATCGATAGATGCTCTGCTTGACGTCGCCGACCATGAAGAGATTGCGCCCGTCCGTGATTTTCCCGAGAATCGCCTCCTGAACACCGTTCGTGTCCTGATACTCGTCCACCATGATTTCCTTGTAGCGTTTTTTGATTGCGGTCAAAGTTTCATCCCGATTCAACACGGCAAGGGCAAAATGCTCCAGATCGCCGAAGTCCAGCGCTGTTTTTTTCCGCTTCGCCGCGTCAAAAGCTTCCATAAAATCCATCGTAAGGCGGCAAAGCTCTGCCGTCTCGGCGCCGGAAACCCGCAAATCCGCAAGCAGGGATTCCTCCGTTTCGGAAAAATATGCGTCCTTCAGTTCTTTCAGCGGTCCCTTGATTTGATCCTTGCGCCCGTCTGAGTAAAACGCGACTGTTTCTTTATCCAACTTCATCCCTTTCGGCTTTGTGAGCGGCGGAAATTTGGAAGGCATCTCCGAAAAAGCTTTCCGCATAGTTTCCCACGATCCCGTCGCCGCCGCTCGGGAAAGATTCTCCGCCAAATCCCAATCGTTCGTGAAAATTTCATCATATTTAGAAATGCCTTCAGCCAGCGCCTGATCAGAGAAGTACCGAGCGGCATCCTTGCACGCCGTCAAAGTCCGAACAATTTTGTCCCTCAGATACGGATACCAATCAGTCTGCTCTATGGCTCCTTGCCCCCATTGGGGAACGCGCGCGGCAATACCGGCAATCCATGCTTCAGGGTCCGGCTGGCTTTCCGCGAATGTATGCAAATCCAGCACCATTTTGTAAAGAGCCGTATCGTCGCGGTCCGAGCCGTAACTCCTGGCAAAGCGCAGAAAATCCGCGTCCTGCTCTTCATATTTCCGCTCGAACAACTCCCGGACTACACGCTGCCGGATCAATTCTCTTTCCTGCTCATTGAGCAGGCGGAATTTCGGATCGACGTCGATTGCCGTGAAGTTTTCACGAATCAGCCGCTGGCAAAAAGAGTGCAACGTGGAAATTGAAGCGTTGGAAAGCAGCACGAGCTGAAGGGTAAGCTCCGGGTGATTTTCCAGTTCGTCCGTCAGCTTCTTTTCGATACGCTCGCGCATTTCCGCCGCCGCAGCGTTTGTGAAAGTGACGACCAGAAGCTCGTCAATGCGATATTTCCCTGCGATGATGTTTTGGACGATCCGCTCCACCAGCGTGTACGTCTTGCCCGATCCTGCCGCCGCCGAAACGAGCAGATTGCGGCCGCTCTCCGTGATGGCGCGAAGCTGTCCCGAAGACGGCGCGTTATTCTCCTTGCCCATTCACGTTCCCCTCCTTTCGTTCCATTTCCTGCATAAACGCAATCGTATCGTCAAGCTCGCGATACTCGAATTGTCCCAGCTTCAGATCGAAACCGCAGACGTCGCCATAGGGACAATAGGTACAGGCGCTTTTACCTTTCACAAAAAACGGGGCAATTTCGACGTCGCCCGAAAGCACCTTTGCTCCCGCCTCCCGGAGTTTTTCCATCGTGTGCGCCGCCAGCGCTTCAAATTCCTTCTCCGCCTTGACGCTGCTCTTGTTATGCCCGTCGATTTCCCCGTCACCCTTCAATTTGACGCAGAGATATTGATTGCTTTCGTCGATGGTCCGTATAACCTTCGCGTCGCCAAGCAGCCATCCCTTCATGCGGAGCGTGTCAAGCAACGCCTTTTCCGCCTCCTCGCGGCTCATTTTGCCGCCGCTCAAAGTGGGATTTTTCAGCATGCAATACAGCACCCCTGCGGGAAGCGGTTCGCCCTTTGCTCGTTTCGCCAAAAACCGCCTCGCGGCCTCCATATATGTCAAAAGCTGGAGCCGCAGTCCGTAATAAACCTCCGGCAACGACAATTTCTCATCGCCGGTCTTGTAATCGACGACAAGAAAATACGGCTGCTTCTCGCCCGTCTCATTATCTACTTCCCCGCAATCGATGCGGTCAATCTGTCCGGTGATGTCCAGCTTTACGTCGCTGCCGGGAATTGTCCACGCCATCAGTTCTCCCGCCCATGTCCCTTCGCCAAAGGAAAGCTCGAAATAGCGGGGAACAAATCCGCTGGCGCCATTCCAGTCCGAAAGACGCGAAAGCGAGCTTTCCGCCGTGTCGCCAATACGCGCAGCAAGGTCCTGATACTGCGCCGTGCTGGCAAGGATCGCATTTCGCGTATCGGAAGTAGCGTCCGCCATCGCCCCCTGCACAAACTCCCTGCGTTCGTCGGCCGAAGTGCTCGACCACGGGCGCTTTTCCTGCCGCATCTTTTCCCCGAAACTGCGCATCACGCCATGAAGCAGCGTTCCCAGTTCCAGCGGACGGAAATCATATTCCGCCCGTTCTTCGAGCCGGAGACCGTTTTGCGCGAAATGCCAGAAGGGACATTTGTAATACCGCTCGAACCGCGTCACGCTTCCGGACAATTTATTGCCCCGCGTAAAAATACGTTTCGCCAGAAGCGGCGGAAGCTTCGATTCCATTTCATTTGCGAAAAGACCCTGACGGATTACCGACAAACGTTCGGGGACATTGCTGACGGCCCAGTTGTATACTTGTCCCCAGGAACCGCGCCCGTTCTCGCCGGGAAGCGCAACATATTCCCGGAGCAGGGGAACAAGACGAGACACGGCACGATTTCCCGTCGAGAACAAAAACTTTTTCTCCTGTTCCCGTGTCATGCCCTCCAACGGGACACTGTCAAGCTCGACGGAAGGCAGGAGATTCAGCAGGCGCGTGACGACGGACGAGCGTCCGACGCCTTTTCCCTCGCTGTCTGCCAGCGCATACGATACCCAAAGATAATCCCGCGCTTCCGTAAAGCCGTGATACAAAAGATAATTCTCGCCGCAGCTTTCCTCCTCAGCAGTTTTCGCGAGCTCCAGCCGCACCACATCCTTTTTTGCGGCGAGCAGCGCGCGGTCCGCGTCCGAAAGAATACCTCCCGGCGACGGACGTCTAGGCATGACGCCGTCGTTTGCACCCAAAACATAAAGTGCCCGGATATTGTTCAAGCTATTCTGGTCGAAATCGGCAATCGTCACCGAGTCGATTTTTTGTGGAATCAGCGACAATTCCAGCGCGTCCAACCCATCCGCAAGAATCTCCGCATAATCGGACAGCGAAATCTTTTCGTCGCCGCCGACGGACGCCATCTGGTCGAAAAGCTCCGAAACCGCCTGCCAGATCATGCGGTGCTCCTTTGCTTCCTCCAAATTCCCAGACGCCTCTGCTTCCCGGGTCCAGCGAGCCAGCGTTTCCTGCACATGGAGATTATCGAGAAAATCGTACAGTGCGCGCGTCTTCTCCCGTGTGCTGTCAGCCTTCAAATCGTCCGATAACGCCAAAAACGGTTCCGCCGTTTTTTGACGGATCTCGTTGACCGATTTCAGAAACGCCTCGGCAGCCTCCTGCTCTAAACCACGCCGATGCAGATACGGCCAGTCCTTTTTCCATCTATTTTCACCGCGAATGCCGAATTCGAGCACATAGTTTTCCAAAATGTCCGCCTGGTCGTTTGTCAGCGGCAGCAAGCCCGTTTTGACGCAGCGAAATACAGCATCGTAAGTCCAACCGTCCGTCATGGTTTCCAGCGCCGAGCGAACCAACTCCGCCAGCGGGTGGCGAACGCCCGCCCGTTTTCTGTCCGTAAAATACGGAATCCCGTATTCTTTCAGCGTAAATTCCAAAAGCTCTCCATAATTCTCGCTGTCGCGAAGCAGAATCCCGATATCGCGCCAACGAAAACCTTTCTCACGGCACAGTCGTATGATATCAGCGCCTACTGCCTCCATTTCCAGCCGCCGTGTCGCCGCCTCCGTGACATGGACGCCCCTCGCGCTATTTTCTCCTTTTTCGGAGCGCACGGGAAAATCAAACAAGCCCCTTTCTACAGCGGCAATTCCCTGTGCGTCCGCGCCGAAACGCCGCTGACCATCCAGCGCTTTCACCGTATAGGATAACCCCATTCCCTCCGCCATGCGTTTCAGGTCTTGGAGCGTATGCGCGGCGCGATAGAAAAGCTCTGAGGGCGAAACCTGTTCATGAACGGAAACGTCCTTTCCCATCGGGAGCGTGATATGCACCGCAGCCGCCGTCTGCAAGAACGAACGGAGCACTTCCTTCTCCTGCGGATTGAAAAATACGAAGCCGTCAAACCAAACTTCCGCTCCCGCAAATTCGCCGCCTTTCAATACGGCGTCCGCCAAATTCGTCATGCGATCCTCAGCGTCCTCAAAGCGGGTTTCGGTCTCCTGTAAAAAATCCCCGTAAAGCAAAGCCAGGTCTTCCAGCTTTTTACTTAAATAGCTGTCGTCGACAATGGACGCCGCCTCCTTGAGACTTTCCGGCGTGCCCCGATAGCTTTTCAGTTCCTCGATCATTTCCGAAAGGGAAGCCGTGAAGCCTCGCTGCCCAGCGCCCCGCGCGAGAACCGAAAGCCCTTCGGCGCGTTTCCCGACGATTTTCTTCAGAATCAGACGTTTCCCGATTTCCGTCATCCGCGGCAAACGGCTTTTTCCCGCCGCCCGCCATGCCAGTCGACGAAAACCGGATACGAAGCCCCGCATCATTCCCCGCCCATGCATCCGAGAGACGAGATCCCGTTCCGCCTGGTATGTCATATGCTCCGGCACTACCAGAAGCAGCAGATTCCCCAAGGGTTCCCGCTCCATCGCATCGCGCATCGCTCGGAGGCAGTACTCGGTCTTCCCCGTTCCCGCGCGCCCCAAAACAAATTCCAGCTTCGCCATCGTTTCCCTCCACAAAGGAATCTAATATAAACCTATCCCCCGGCCTTTTCTCAGCCGGGGGAACCGTTGTTCAAATCGTATAAAACCACGCGCCAGGAGAAATATCGTGCTCGCAGAAGTTCTCCCCGTCGCGCTCGTCAAGCTGAAGCTCCTGATTCTTGATACTGACCCTCGTATTCGGCCTGATGGACTGTGTGATAAAAGAGTTGCCCCCGATCACGGAATTCCGCCCGATTACGGTTTCCCCGCCGAGAATCGAAGCGCCCGAATATATCGTCACATTGTCCTCGATGGTCGGATGACGCTTGACGCCTTTCAGCTTCTGCCCGCCGCGCGTAGAGAGCGCGCCAATGGTCACGCCCTGATAAAGCTTGACTCTTTCCCCGATAATGGACGTCTCCCCGATGACAACGCCCGTCGCGTGATCGATGAAAAAATACCGCCCGATGGTCGCACCGGGATGGATGTCCACGCCGGTACGGCTGTGCGCGTATTCCGTCATCATGCGCGGAATCAGCGGCACCTTCAGAACAAAAAGCTCATGGGCGATACGGTAAATCGTGATCGCCAAAAGCCCCGGATAGGCAAGCACGATCTCCTCCATGCTCTTCGCCGCCGGATCGCCGTCAAAGGCGGCTTCAAGATCCGTGTTTACCATATCCCGTAAAGCAGGAATGCGGTGCAAAAATGCAAAAGCAAGCCGCATGGCTTCCCGATGAATGACAGGCTCGTCCACAGGGGCATAAGCTGGCAGCCCGCAGAGCGCGGCCCCGATCTGGCGACTGAGCTGAAACTCAATTCCCTCGATAAAGAAAGACATGCTCCGCTCCATATTATATGGTGTAGCGGTCTGGTTGCGGTAATAGCCGGGAAAAAGGATGCGCAACAGTTGCTGCAGGATATTGATTACGGCGTCCTCATCCACCTCGGTGGAAACGTCCTGCTGGTCGATGGCACGATCCCGAGTATAGTCGGCCAGGATTTCCCGCACGACATTTTGAATCTCGTTTTCTCTGGCAATGCCCATGGTAAACTTCCTTTCCGAATATTTGCCTTAAATTATATTCCCTCGAAAGCGTCAACGTCAAGGAAATGAAAACGTGGTATACTAAATTTGATATTGGAGGGAAAATTTATGAAAGAAAACAACACGCACTGCGTCGGATTGCTCCCAAGCGTGGATTCCCGCTCCCGCATTCTGGTTCTCGGCTCGATGCCCGGCGCGGCGTCCCTTGCGGCCCAAGAATATTACGCCCATCCGGCGAACCGTTTTTGGCCGCTGATGACGCAACTCTTGGGCGAAAAACAGACGCCTTCGGAATATGACGCGAAAATTGCCATGCTGCATCGCCATCACATCGCGCTCTGGGACGCCATAGACACTTGCGACCGCGAAGGCAGCCTTGACTCCGACATTCGCAACGTAAAAGCCAACAACTTTACCGAGTTCCTAAAAAAATGGCCGGCCATCCGCACCATCGGGCTAAACGGAGGCAAAGCTTACGCGACGTTTGCAAAATTCAATAAACTGCTTTTGTCTCGCCCCGATTTGCATATTCTGAAGCTCCCGTCCACCAGCCCCGCAAATGCGCGCTGGCACATGGAAAATCTTCTCAACGCATGGCGTCCTCTTTTCGATTGACCTTAAATTGTCCTATGCCGAAAGCCCCATTGTTATATTCTTTCAGAAAATAAAGGAAAATCTGCTTTTATTATGAACACAACCTATGATATAATGAATCGAGATATTGGCATATTAATGCCTGCAAAGGAGGAATTACCTTGCGATCCATTCCCGTAGAAGAGCTTCAGCCAGGCATGATCCTCGCTCGCTCCATTATCAACGACGAAATGATGGTCATCCTTTCCGAGGGTACGCTCCTCTCCAAAGCGCATATCACGCGCCTTGCATTTCTCGATATACCGACGGTTTATATCAAGGACGAATACGAACTCAGCGAGGCCTTCCAAAACGTCTCGGCACTCTTTGACGACGGCAGCGCTTTCGTTTCCGAATACAAGGACGTCATCCATGAGGCCCGCTCGATTTTTGAGGAAGCGAAGAGCAGCGGCAAGGCGCCGGTCGAGAAATCGCAGGAAGTCATCAAGGACACGATTGCGCCGATGGCGAAACAAAGCGGCGTCATGGATTATCTGTTGGAGGTCAATCATCTCGCCGCCGATGTTTACAACCATTCAGTACGCGTTTCAATCCTCACGGGCGTGCTCGCAAAATGGATGCACTTGTCCCATCAAGAAACACAAGACGTCATTCTCGCGGGTTTCCTGCATGATATCGGAAAAACAAAATTCCCGGATCGTCTGCTCGACAAGAGCGTAGAGACGCTGACCGGCGACGAGCGCGAAGCCTATGAGCAACATACCGTCGACGGGCAAATGATTCTTTCGGCAAGCCCTGGGCTTTCCGAAGGCGTAAAACGCGCGGCATTGCAACATCATGAAGCTATGGACGGGAGCGGATTCCCGTTCGGCATCAGCGGAAACGACATCCACTTGTTCGCACGCATGATCGCGTTGGCCGACCTGTATGACAATATCACGACAGAGCGCGAAGGCTTCCGCAAGGAAACGCCCTTCGCTGCCATCGACAAGATTACCGCGGACATGTACACAAAGCTCGATCCTTCGGTCTGCGTCCCGTTCCTGACCAATCTGAAAGATTCGTTCCTCGGCTCACGCGTCTATCTTTCCAACGGCCTTTCCGGCACAATCGTACATTACGCAAACGATTTTTCAGCGAGACCGATGATTCGCGTCATGGACTCCGAACTTCTCGATCTGAACGCATTCCCCGACGTCCAAATCGTAGAATACAATCCTAAAGATTGATACCAACAACCGAATAAATATCAAAATCCCGATACATTGCTTCGTATCGGGATTTTTTAACGAAAAAAACAGGGCATCGCTTGCTCTCCGGCAACGATCCCCTGTTTCTTAAGGCGTCTTATTTCTTTTTCTTGGCAGGAGCCTTCTTCGCGGCAGCCTTCTTGGCGTTAACGAATTCCTTGAACGCCGGGCTGGCCTTGAATGCCGGCAGCTTCGCCGCTGCAATCTTGATTGCCTCGCCCGTCTGCGGGTTGCGGCCCGTGCGAGCTGCGCGATTGGAAACCTTGAAAGTGCCGAAGCCGAGGAACGGAACCGTGTCGCCCTTCTTCAACGCATCCTTGATGACCTCGATGACAGCCGCAGTGACGGCCTGCGCATCCTTCTGGGAAACCCCAGCTTTTGCAGCGGTTGCTTTGATAAATTCTGCCTTCTTCAAGAAAATACCCTCTTTCTTTTATTGTTCGGCATAAATTGCCTTGTTGCGTGCATTATAGCACACCGATTCAGCTTTGCATATAGGTTTTTACAGATTTTTTTAACTTTTTTCCCGAAAATACGGGTTTTTTTGTAAAAAAATCGTTCACAGGGCAGAATTGCCGCCGAAATTCATGCAATATTCGCATTGGAAAACAGATTTCTTGACAGGCACGGACGATTATAATAATATGTTAAGGCTGAATTTACCGTATTATTATTGTAAGAAACACAGGAGGCAATCAAGACAGCATGAGCACGAACGAAAAACTCAGAAATGTGGCGATTATCGCGCACGTTGATCACGGCAAGACGACACTGGTGGACGCAATGCTGAAGCAGAGCCATGTGTTCCGCGCCAACGAACAGGTCGCGGAACGCGTGATGGATTCGGGGGATATCGAGCGCGAGCGCGGCATCACGATTCTCTCGAAGCATACCGCCGTCATGTATAAGGATATAAAGATCAACATCGTCGACACACCGGGCCACGCGGATTTTGGCGGCGAGGTCGAGCGCGTGCTGAATCTCGTCGACGGCGTGCTGCTCTTGGTGGACGCCTTCGAAGGTCCGATGCCTCAGACGAAGTATGTGCTCCGCAAGGCGCTGGAGCAAAAGCTGAAGCCCATCGTGGTCATCAACAAGATCGACCGCCCCGACCAGCGCGTGGATGACGTTTACGACGAAGTGCTGGAGCTTTTCATGGAGCTGGGCGCTGACGACGACCAGCTTGATTTCCCCGTCGTATACTGCGCGGCGCGGGACGGCATTGCGAAACTCGACATGGCGGACGACAACGACAACCTCGTGCCGCTGATGGATACAATTATACAGGAAATTCCCGCACCGAAAGGCAACGAGAACGGCCCGCTGCAGCTGATGGTGACGACGCTGGACGCCGACGAATACGTGGGCAAGGTGGCTATCGGGCGCGTGATGCGCGGCGCGGCAAAGCCGAACCAGAACGTGGTGCTGCTCGGCGGTGACGGCGAAACGAAGGCGAAAATCGCGAAAGTTTTCGTTTATCAAGGCTTGAAACGCGTGGAAACGGAAAGTGCAGGCATCGGCGAGATCGTCGCGTTGACGGGCCTCGGCGACGTACGTATCGGCCAGACGGTCGCCGACGCGGAAAGCCCCGAAGCGCTGCCTACAATCAATATCGACGAACCGACGCTTTCGATGACCTTCGGCGTCAATACCAGCCCGTTCGCCGGACGCGAGGGGCAGTTTGTCACGTCGCGTCATATCCGCGACCGCCTGTTCAAGGAAGTTGAAACGAACGTTGCTCTTCGAGTCGAGGAGACGGACTCTGCGGACACATTCAAAGTTTCCGGACGCGGCGAGCTGCATCTTTCTATTTTGATAGAGACAATGCGTCGCGAAGGTTATGAACTGCAAGTCGGCAAGCCGGAGGTTATCTACAAGACCATCAACGGACAGAAATGCGAGCCGATGGAAAACCTGACTGTCGAAGTGCCGCAGGAATATATGGGGACGGTCATGGAGCTTCTCGGCAAGCGCAAGGCCGAGCTTTCCAATATGAACGAGGGCAACGGCTATATGCGCATGGAATTCATCATTCCGGCGCGCGGTCTAATCGGCTTCCGCTCGGAGCTTTTGACCAGCACGAAGGGTAACAGCATCATGAGCCATATATTCCACGGCTACGCGCCGTACAAGGGTGACATGGAAGGACGCGAACACGGCTCACTCGTCGCGTTCGAGCAAGGCGAGACGACGGGCTACGGCATTTACACCTTGCAGGATCGCGGCACCATGTTCATCTCGCCGGGCCAGATGGTTTACGAGGGCATGATTGTCGGCGAGAACTCCCGCGAGCTGGATATCGACATCAACCCGTGCAAGCAAAAGCACGTCTCGAATATGCGTACCTCCTCTTCCGACGAGGCCATCCGCCTGACACCGCCGCGCATTTTGAGCCTCGAACAGGCTCTCGAATATATCAAGGAAGACGAACTGGTGGAAGTCACGCCGCAAAACGTCCGTCTCCGCAAAGCCGTTCTCGACCACACCACCCGCGGAAGGACACGAAAGAATGCGGTGAAAGCTGCAAAGGCATAAACGCTTTCACAAATGTATTTATGAAATTCCAATGAAAAAATTTCCCTAAACGGGAAATTTTTTCTTGCAACATAAGGAAAAATGCGGTATAGTGTAAATTACCATCAATAGCAACAGCCTATTAATGCGCCCGAATGGGGATTCGGGCTTCGGCTTCGCGAAAGCAGCAAGCAGTTCCTCGCTTTCCGGGATTGGGGAATCCTATGAAGCCAAAACGCAGGGGAAGTATCCAAGGGGAAAAAGGGCAGTGGAGGCGGATTATCATGTGGGGATTGGACAAGATTAGCAAACTGATCGATCTTGGGGAAGACGACGAATTCGAAGATGAGGAATTCGACGAAATCGAAGACGAGGAAGAAAGCACGGACATAGAAACGGCAGCGACAAGAATTGCTCCCGTTGCGGCGGCGACGCAAAAGCCTTCCCATGTCGCAGCACAGAAAACTGCGGCAACGACGCGCCCGAAGCTGACTGTGCATACGACGAAAACGCCGGAATTGGCGATGGAAATTCACGTGCCGTCAAATTTCGACCAGGTCGCCCGCATCGCGGACGATTTGTTGGCGAATCGCGCGGCTGTCGTGAATTACGAGCGCGTGGATGTGCCGGAACAACGTCGGATCTGCGATTTCATCAACGGCGTTTCCTATGTACTCGACTGCGAAGCACGTCGTATTTCGGACATCATGGTATTATACGTTCCCAGCGGCGTCGACGTGACGACGGCCAAACCGACTGCGGCAAGAAACTGAAAACACGCATAAAGAAACCCATCCGTTGTTTTTGGGGCGGATGGGTTCTTTTTATGCCATTATGCTTTTTTCAGCGATTCCGAAAACGGCGGATAATGCACGCCTTTTTCGGTGATAATCGCGGTAATCAAATCGGCGTCGGTGACGTCGAAGGCAGGATTGAACACCTTGATATTATCAGGCGCCATTCGCACCTTGTACCACATGGTCGTGACTTCCTCCGCCGGACGCTGCTCGATTTTTATATCCTTCCCCGTTAGCGTGTCAAGGTCGACGGTCGAGGACGGAGCACAAATGTAGAATGGGATGCCAAAGCGCTTTGCGGCAATCGCCAGTGGAAACGTGCCGATTTTGTTCGCGGCGTCGCCGTTTGCCGCAACGCGATCCGCTCCTGTAAATACCGCGTCCACCCAGCCGTTTCTCATGGCCGACGCCGCCATTCCATCGCAAAGCAGCGTTACGTCCATACCCGCAGCCGAAAGCTCGTAAGCTGTCAGCCGAGCCCCTTGCAGAAGTGGACGCGTTTCATCACAAAAAATCCGGAAGCCGTAGCCGCGCTCATGACCAAGATACATCGGCGCCGTCGCTGTTCCGTAACGGCTCGTGGCAAGCTGCCCCGCGTTGCAGTGCGTAAGAAGTCCCATGCCGGGCTTCAAAAGCGAAAGACCGTGCTCGCCGATTTTCCGACACATTTCGATATCTTCCGCCTGTATGGCTCTTGCTTCCGCCATCAGGCGCTTTTTTATTTCCGCAACGCTTGTCCCCTGCCCCGCTTCGACAATTTTTCCCATGCGCGCCAGCGCCCAGGAAAGATTGACTGCCGTCGGGCGGGAAGAGTTCAGGTATTCCCTCGCCTTGTCAAATGCCTTCGCAAAGGCGTTGTAATCCGTCGTATCGATTTCCTTTGCCGCAAGGTAAATCCCATAGGCTGCCGCCACGCCGATTGCCGGTGCGCCCCGAACCTGCAGCAGATAAATCGCGTCCCATATTTCCTTTTGCGTCGTCAGCCGCAGGATTTTCTGCTCGTTCGGCAGACGCGTCTGATCGATGATGACGAGAGCCGAAGCATCGTCGTCCAGCGAGACCGTCTCAAAACCGAGCTTATTCGTTTTCTCCATATCCATCATGCTTCTCCCTCCGTCATCGTATAGATACGAATCGCGCGCTGGATTGTATCAACGTGCAGCGGCAGCGCCGGCCCGCGCTCGCCGTCGAGATCGCTTTCCGCCGGTTCATCCGCCTCTACGACAAACGATTTTGCCTGGATATGCAGCAGATTTTTTTCGTCCGGCTTGATATTGCCGGAAACGACATCCTTCGCCAACGCCATGAACTCCGTAATGCCGGAATCCCTTGCCACGAGAAGATCCAGCTTTCCATCGTCGATTTTCGCGTCCGCCGCAACATTCTGCATACTGCCCGCGACGGAACTGTTGACAATGACAAATAGATATGCGCCCGTTTCGATTTTTTCACCGTCGGCGTCAATATGGAGATGGAGCGTGTGCAGCTTCGGTATCTCTCCGATGCCGCGCAGATAGTAAGCCATCTTCCCCATCGCGTGCTTCAGACGCACATTGACCTCATGCGCGACGGAAGTCAATGCCCCCGCACTGGCCACATTGATGAAATATTCCCCATTGGCGCAGCCCACGTCCACCGGACGGGAAATATCGTCGACAATGCAGTCGAAATAGGCTTCGAGGTCGTTGTTGACGCCGAGATAAGTAGCGAAATCATTGGACGTGCCGCTGCCGATGACGCCGATAGGCATGGAAAGCTTTTCGCGCATCAGCACATTGACCACTTCGTGCAGCGTCCCGTCGCCGCCTGCAACCAGCACGCCTTCCGGCTGAACCTCGCGGATAAACTCGCCCATGTGCGTATCGCCGAGGCTCGTCCGATACGGAATCAACACCGTCCGACGCCGCTGGAACGCCTCGATGATTTCATCCAGTCGTTGACGGAAGGTTGCGTGACCGGACACAGGATTGTAGACAAGAACATATCGTTTCATGATTTATTTCTCCGCCGATTCTTCCGGCGTCTTGAACACGCCGATTTTTCGCAGGAATCGGATGAACGTGTGCCCGACCATCGGCACGCGCTCCATATCTTCCTCACCGATGCCGCCAATGACGAGCATCGCCGCGATATAAACTACGCAGCCGACAAAGGTCGCACCGAAGGTGGAAACCGCGTTGATTCCCCACGCCGCAAAAGTCGTGTCGTAGAACAGCTTCACGGCAATCGCCATGACGACGGAAGCGCAGCATGCCTTGAAGAAATGCTTCCACTCCATCGAGCAGCCAACGTATTTATAAATGAAAAACATATTTATGAACGCCGCGACCCCCATATCCGCCGCCGTCGCAAAGGCCGCGCCGAGAATGCCCAGCGTCGGGATTGCCGTCAGCGTCCAGTTCAGGATTACCTTTGCCACCGCAGCCAAGATCATATTGACCATCGGAATCGTCGGATGACCAAGTCCCTGCAGGATACCTGTCGAAACCTGATGAAGCCCCAAAAGCACGATGCTGAATGAACAGGCCCAAACCGCAGGCCCCGCGCCCGGCGCGCTGTAAATCAACGTGGAAATCGGCGTCGCCAGCATCAGCACGATGATGAAAGCCGGGAAGCAAACGAAATGCGAGATTCGGATGCCCGCGGCAGATTGCTCGTAAATACGCGCCTGGTCCCCCACCGCCCTCGCTTCAGACAATGCGGGAATGATGCTGACC
>JAGAZS010000055.1 GCA_017939945.1 Schwartzia sp. (in: firmicutes) | reverse complement strand
CGGCGGAAATGAGCGGTTTTTATCCGAATGGCGAGTATGACATCGCGGGATTTGCTGTCGGCGCGGTGGAAAAGTCGGAGATTATCACGGAGAAGCGCGTGCAGGAAGGCGACGTATTGATTGGATTGCCGTCCAGCGGGATTCATTCCAACGGTTTTTCCCTCGTGCGGAAAATCGTTTTCGATGTTAAAAATTTCAAAGGCGACGAGCGTATCGCGGAGCTCGGCGACAAAACGCTGGGCGAAACGCTTTTGACGCCGACACGGCTTTATCCGCGCGTTTGCCTACCGCTGATTCGTGAGTTCCGTCTGCACGGCATGGTGCATATCACGGGCGGTGGATTTTACGACAATATTCCGCGCGCGTTGCCGAAGGGCTTTGGCGTGGAGATTGACACGTCCGCCTGGAATATGCCGACGATTTTTAAGCTGCTCCAAGAGTGGGGTGGCGTCGAGTGGCCGGAGATGTACCGTACGTTCAATATGGGCGTCGGCATGATTCTGATTGTCGGCGCGGAGGACGCCGACACAGTGACGGTAGCTCTCGACAAAGCGGGCGAGACGTCGTATCGGATCGGATGCGTGACTCGGAGCGGCGAGGTTGTGCTCAAAGGCGGCGTGTTCCATGGCTAAAGAGATATTGGGCGTGCTCTGCTCGGGGCGCGGTACGAATTTGCAATCCATATTGGCGGCGGTAGACAGCGGGCAGATTCCCGCACCTGTCGGCGTGGTGCTTACGGATGTGCCGGACGTGAAAGCGTTGGAGCGAGCGGAAAAGGCGGGAATCCCGCATTTTTGCGTTAATCGCAAAAACTTTGCGGATAAGCAAGCGTTCGAGGAGGCTCTGGTCGGGAAACTGCGCGAGTACGGCGTTACGCTTGTAATTCTTGCGGGCTTTATGCGGATATTGAGTCCGTATTTTGTCCATGAATTTTCGGGGCGCATCTTGAACATCCATCCGTCGCTTTTACCGTCGTTTGGCGGCGCTCACGCGCACAGAGATGTGCTGGCTTACGGCGTCAAGGTGTCGGGCTGCACGATTCACTTTGTCGACGAGGGCATGGATTCCGGTCCGATTATCTTGCAGACTGCGGTGCCGGTACTGGACAGTGACGATGAAGATACGCTTGCGGCACGGGTATTGGAGCAGGAGCACAAGCTGTACCCAAAAGCGATTGAGTTGTTTTTGAAGGGAAAACTGAAGGTCGAAGGACGGAAAGTGCGGATTTTGGAATAAATTATTGGGAGGCGCGTTTATGAAAATCAAGCGGGCACTGATCAGCGTTTCGGATAAGACGGGAGTCGTGGAATTTGCACGGAAGCTGAACGCGGCGGGCGTCGAAATCGTTTCCACCGGCGGAACTATGCGCGCGCTGAAGGAAGCGGGAATTCCCGTGCTCTATGTCAGCGACGTGACGGGATTTCCGGAGATTATGGACGGGCGCGTAAAAACGCTGAACCCGTATATTCATGGCGGCATTCTTGCGGTGCGGGACAATCCGACGCATCAGCAGGCGATGAAGGAACACAAGATTATTCCGATTGACCTTGTGGCGGTCAATTTGTATCCGTTCAAGGAGACAATCGCGAAGCCGGGCGTGACGTTGGCTGAGGCCATCGAGAATATTGATATCGGAGGTCCGGCGATGATCCGTGCGGCGGCGAAGAATTTCAAGTTCGTCACGGTGGTAACGAATCCGGAGCGCTACGACGAGGTAGCGGAGGCTGTGCTTTCGGAGGGAACGACCAGCGGGATGCTTCGCATGAAGCTCGCGCAGGAAGCGTTCGCTCATACGGCGGACTACGACGCGCATATCCAGGCGTATCTTAAGGAACAAATCGAGAAGTAAAGGGGGGCTGAACGCGAGATGAATATTTTACTGATTGGCAGCGGTGGGCGCGAGCATGCGTTGGCTTGGAAGCTTAGCCAGAGCAAGCATGCGGATAAATTGTATGCGGTTCCCGGCAATCCTGGCATTGCGCAGTTTGCCGAGTGTGTTTCAGGCGTTTCGATTGAGGACAACGACGCGATTGTTGCGTTGGCGAAAGAGAAAAATATTGGTCTTGTGGTAGTCGGCCCGGAGGTGCCGCTGGTGAACGGCGTCGTGGACGCGTTGACGGCAGCGGGTATCAAGGCATTCGGTCCGACGAAGAACGCAGCTGAGCTGGAAGGTTCGAAGGTCTACGCAAAGGTTGTCATGCGTCGCTATAAGATTCCCACGGCGCGCAGCGAAGTTTTCGGCGATCCGTCCCGCGCGCATGTCTATGTCCGGCAGATGCGTCAACCGTTCGCAATCAAAGCTGACGGTCTTGCGGCAGGAAAAGGCGTAATTCTGACGAAGACGGTGGACGAAGCTATCGAGGCCATCGATTTATTAATGAAAGAAAAGGCTTTCGGCGATGCCGGAAACCGAGTTGTCATCGAAGAATTTATGGAGGGCGAGGAAGCTTCCGTATTGGCGTTCACCGATGGCGAGACAATTGTCGCGATGCCTGCTTCGCAGGATCACAAACGCGTGAACGACGGAGACGAGGGACTCAACACGGGAGGCATGGGAGCTTACGCGCCTGCACCAGTCATGACGCCGGAGCTTTCTGAGCGCGTGATGGAGGAAATTCTGAAGCCGACCATCGAGGGTATGAAGAAGGAAGGGCGTCCGTACAAAGGCTGCCTGTACGCGGGGCTGATGATTACAGCGAAGGGGCCGAAGGTCGTCGAATTCAACGCACGATTCGGCGACCCGGAGACACAGGTCGTGTTGCCGCTTTTGAAGAGCGATCTCGTAGAGGTCATGCTGGCCTGTGTGGACGGAAAGCTGGCGGAGACAAAGATCGAGTGGTCGGACGAAGCGGCGGTTTCGGTGGTCATGGCGTCGGGAGGATATCCGGGCGATTATGAAAAGGGCAAGGCAATCCAAGGCGTCAAGGACGCCGAAGCAGCAGGAACGTTGGTGTTTCATGCGGGTACGGCGGAAAAGGATGGTGGACTTGTTACAGCAGGCGGACGCGTGCTGAACGTTGTCGGCGTTGCGAAGGATATTCCCGAAGCGGTGAAAAAATCCTATGCGGGCGTCGAGAAAATCTCCTTTGAGGGTATGCACTATCGGAAGGACATTGCACATCGGGCACTTGAATGGTTGAAATAAAATTGAAAAACGAACGGGCGGGGACGATAAATTTTTCGTTTCCGCCCGTTGCATTCAACAGTTCTATATGATATAATGCCGTGCAGTGTGAAAACGCACGCATGTTGAGCGTCGTACTGTGCCTTGAATTTCAAGG
>JAGAZS010000003.1 GCA_017939945.1 Schwartzia sp. (in: firmicutes) | reverse complement strand
CTCTTCCTCTGTGAATCCGAGGCACTTTTCACAATCCAGACCGGGAAGGGAAATATCCATCACATCAAACCCGTTTGGATTCGGACGCTCGAAATGCACGGAAATATATTCGCCGCTTCTGGGTGACTCGTGTATATCCGAAAACGTGGCAACGACTTGATTTATCGTACTGTAATAATGCCGCATTGCGTCGGCTCCCCCTTTCCCCGAATATCTGAACAATTATACCACAAAAAAACAGGCGCGGCAAAAGCAAATTCCGCTTCGCCGCGTCTGCGGGAAATCTCCATTATGATTTCAGTATCTCGCTGTACAGATACCCCTCCCGCACGCCGGAATCGCTGTATATGACTTCCTTGCAGTTCAGCTCGGCGGTCAGCTCGTCGGCGAGGATCAGGCCCGGCAGCAGTGTATGGATGCGGTCGGGGGCGGCCAGCATCAGGCGGACGGCGTCCTCCTCTTTTGGCGGCGCATCGGAAACGTAGTGCGCGATCATTTCCCTGAAACGGCTTTGCTCCATGCGCGTATCGTCCTCCGGCGTCGAATACATTTTTTGGTACAGCGCGCAGGCGCTCTTGAATGTGCCGCCGAGGCCGCAGGCGACGACGTCACGCATGGGCGGCAGTTTGCAGCAAAAGATTTTCACCGCCTTGGCAACGTCTCTTCGGATTTTCTCGGCTTCCTGCGGCGTCGGCAGCAGCCCGTGCACATAGGAAACCTTGAGCGAGAGGGAACCGTAAGGCAGGCTCCATTTTCGCGTGACGCGGTGGGCACGGTAGAGAACGATCTCGGTACTGCCGCCGCCGATGTCGAGGATTGCGCCGCTCTTCGCCGCCAAATCGTGGATGGCTCCGGCAAAATCGAAAGCCGCTTCTTCCTCGCCGGAGATCACCCGGATGGGGACGCCTGTCCTTTCCTCAATGGCTTTTACTGCTTCCGCGCTGTTTTTCGCGTTTCGCAGCGCCGCTGTCGTAAAGGCGATGACATTCCCGACGCCCATGCCCGCAAGAAAATCCCGATATTCGGACACGACCTCGGCCGCGCGGCGGACGCCCTCTTCCTGCATCACGCCGCCCTTCACATACGCCGACAGCCCTACCGTATGCTTGCGCTTCATCACCTGCGTCGCATGATTTTCCTTGATTTCATAGACCGCCATCCGGATCGTGTTCGACCCGATATCGATCATCGCCTGCAGCATCCGCCTAACACCTACTTTCTAACTTTATTTTTATTCCACGCCGTTTGTATATTTTCCTTCCCGCCTTTTGTCCTATGCATTTTCTTTCGTATTATCTGAAAAATCTTTGCAAAGGCTATTTCATTTCTATTTGTTCTGTGGTAAAATAAAGAACATACGAAATAGGACCTAGAAAAATATTGAATAAATGGATAAAAAACGGGAGAAGGCGATAGAGATGAAAAATAAACTGTTCGCGCTGGTCGGGCCGCACGCCAGCGGAAAGACCGCAATCGTCCGCGAACTCAAGAAGGCAGGAGTCAACTATATTCCCCTTTACACGACGCGGTCTCCCGAAGCTTACTCCCGTAATCCCGTCGATGCGGCTGCCATGTACCGTTTCGTGGATAAAGAGGATTTTTTGAAACAGGATTTTTTGGTAAAAATTACCTACAAAGGCGAATACTATGGTATGATGAAACAGGAGATCCTCGGTGCGCTCCAGGCTCATCCGTGCAGCGTCATGGTTTCCGACGCGCAGGGCATCAAGCAGCTTTCCAAGCTCCTAAAGGACAGTTTCGAGTCGATTTTTATCATGGTCGATTACGTCACGCTGGTCGAGCGGATGCTCCGCATGAAGCATACCAACGACGAAATCAAGTACCATATCGAATACGCCGAAAGCAACGGGGAATTCGACACATGGAAGGTTTCGACCCACGTAGTTAAAAACATTGTTTCCTTTGAAACGACAGTGAGCCAGATTCTCGCCATTCTCGGCATGACCGTGCCCATTTCCAGGCAGCAGGCGCACGCGCTGACGGGGCAAAAGTGAGCGGCGCACTTAAAATTTACTTCGCGTCCATTGCCCTCGGGGATAAAAATGTTTCCGGGGGCTTTTTTTACGAAAATGTTTCACGTGAAACAATCGAACAAAAACCGAACAAAAAATATGGGGCATTCCAAAAAGGATATTTCTTGCGAGCGGCGAAAATAATGAAAAGCATCATAAATTGAAAGAAGCATTCCAGGAGGCGTTTTGTTATGAAAGTTATCGGCGGAGGACTTCCCAACGGGGCGGAGATTTCGTCCTCGATGTTCGGCAAATACACGCTGGAGATTCCCGAGGGATTCTTCAAGTCGCGGGACGTCGTGCTGAACGACCATTTGGTGGCGGTGGAGCATATCACCGAGGAAAACAAGTACAGCATTCTCGGCAAGGCGGGCTGGGGCACGCTGGGCGCGATCGCCCTCGGGCCGGTGGGACTCCTGGCGGGTCTGGTGCTCGGCGGCAACAGCAAGGAGCTTTGCTGCGCCTGCAAGCTGGACACCGGCGAGGAATTCCTCGTAAGCTGCGAGGTCGAGGAATGCCAGAAGCTGAAATCGTTGGCGCAGAAAAACGCAGGAAAACTGGCGAAAAACGTTCCGGTCATCGACGCGCAGATCGAGGAGAAGGAGGACGTGATGGCGACGCTGGAGCGGCTCGGCAAGCTGCGGGACGACGGCGTGGTCACCGAGGATGAGTTCCAGCAGAAAAAAGCGGAGCTGATGTCGCGTCTCTAAACGGCCAATCCTCAAGGAGGTTTTTTAGTGAAATCCTTTTCGATTCCCATATCCCGCCGCAACTTCGTGAAAATGGCGGGCATGGCGGCTGCGGGCGCATTGGTCGGACCCGGCGGCGGGGAGATCCGCGTGGCCGAGGCCGCGGACGGACTGGGAGGCGATACCGTCAAATACGCGGGCAGGAAGATCCCCGTGCTTTACGATATGGACGTCTGCGTGATCGGCGGTGGCCCCGCGGGAACGGCGGCGGCGATCAATGCGGCCCGGAACGGCGCGTTGACTGTATTGGTAGAGCGCGGCGCCGCTCTCGGCG
>JAGAZS010000054.1 GCA_017939945.1 Schwartzia sp. (in: firmicutes) | reverse complement strand
CGCTGACGGCGGGCGCGGACGTGCTGCTCTCGCTCTACCGGAGCCTTTCGGAGCCGCTGAAGCGTCTGTCGGAGCCTGCGCCGGAACCGCCCGTATCGAAGGTGAGCATGGACGCGGAGCAGGCACTTGTGACCCAGCGGCGCCATACGCTGCTGCTGGTGGATGACGACGAGGATTTCCTCGCGCTTTCCAAACGCTGGCTCAAGAACGACTACGCGGTTACGGCGGTGAACTCCGGCAAGAAGGCGCTGCAGTATCTTGAAAACAACCGCCCCGACTTGGTGCTTCTCGACTACGAAATGCCGGAAATGAACGGGTCCGCTGTGCTGGAGACCATACGCAAGACGCCGGGGCTGGAGAATCTTCCCGTCGTGTTCCTGACGGGCACGGAGGACCGCGAGAACGTAAAACGCGCCGAGGGTTTGCGCCCCGAAGGCTTCCTGACGAAAGCGATGGGCAAGAAAGGATTGCTCATGGGCATTGAAGCGTTTTTCGACTGATGGAACGATCATATTTCAAGCAAGCCTGTCTTATGATATAATTTTTATGATATAAGCCATTCTGCGGGGCGAAAAACCCGCGAAGGAGAAAGAAGGCCGATAAAAATGGAAATGCATCCGCAGCCCTGCGTGTTGATTGTTGACGATATGCGCGTCAATCGCACAATTCTCTCGTCCCTGCTAGCTTCCAGCGGAGTCGCGTCGGATCTCACGACGAGCGGGCGGGAGTGCCTCGACCTTTGCAGGGAGAACGATTATGACCTCATCCTGCTCGACCATCGGATGCCGGATATGGACGGCGTCGATACGCTGGTCCTGCTCAAGGATTTGTTCCGGGAGAAAGGGAAAGAAACCCCCGTCATCTGCCATACGACGGAGGACGCACGGGACAATATCAATCTCTACAAGGCGGCGGGCTTCGTGGAAGTGCTCATCAAGCCCATCCAGCCGCAGCAGCTTCTCGATATGCTCGTCAAGTACCTGCCGAAGGGAAGCGTCCGGGTTGCGGAAAAGGCGCAGGAGGATCGTTCGAATCTGGACAAGGAACTCAATGAACTTCCGGAGTGGACGAGGACCCTGCCCGGCATCGACCTCGCCGTCGGCGTGGAGAACTGCGAGACGGCGGAGGATTATCTTGACGCGCTGGCGGTTTTCGCGGCCTCGATCGGCGAGAAATCCGACGAGATCGAGCGGCTGTGGAATGAAGGGGATTTTGAGGCGTACACGCTGAAGGTCCATTCCCTGAAAAGCATGGCGCGGCTCATCGGCGCGAATTTGCTTTCCAGCCTTGCCGCCGATTTGGAGTATGCGGGCAAGCACGGGGACACGGAGACGATAAAAGAAAAGACCCCGATGCTTCTCTCGAAGTACAGGGCCTACGCCAAGTATCTTTCGCGTCTTATGGACGAAGACGCGGCTGAGGAGGATCGGGCATGAAGGAAAGGATCATCTATATCAGCCGTGAGAAGCACCTCATCAACAAGGGCGTGGAAAATCGGCTGACGGAGGCAGGGTTCGAGGTGATGATGCTGGAGGACAATATCGACATTGTCAACCGCCATCGCTATGACGCCAACATTTTCCTCTACTATCCGGAATTCGGCGATTCCCAGACGGAGCTCATGCTCCATTACCTTTCCGACCTTTGCGTGGACAACCGCAAATCCCTCTGCCTGCTCGGGGACAGCTCCTTCGTCGCCCGCCTGAAGCAGTCCGGCGCCGCCGGGCGCGTGGCCCATGCCTATGCCCGTCCTCTCGACATCAACGTGATTGTCTCGGACATGGTCGAGCTGGCCGAGGCGCATGAGGAGCTTCGCCGCAGGAAATCCATTCTCGTGGTGGACGATGATTCCGATTTCCTGACCATCATGGAGCACTGGCTCAAGAACACGTATACGGTGGACGGCGTGCGTTCGGGCGCGAAAGCGCTTTCCTATCTCGAACTGAAGCACCCCGACCTCATTCTTCTCGATTACGAAATGCCCCAGCTCGACGGCTACGAGGCCATGGAAAAAATCCGCAGCAATCCGCTCACGGCGCGTATTCCCATCATATTCCTGACGGGCGTCAACGAACGCGAGAGCGTCATGCGGGTCATCAGGCACAAGCCGGACGGATATCTTTTGAAGAACATGAAGAAAAGCGAATTGCTAGATTTGCTTGACCGTTTCTTTACCGAAACGATCCTCAATCAAAAAAAGCAGCAATCCCCATGAGAAGCACGCTTTTTCCCATCGTCTTCGTCAGGAAGCCTTCGGGCCGCAGTCCTTCTGCCCGTTTGACATTCTCCCCGTCCTCCGTTCCCGTCAGGAAGACCACGGGCAAGCCCGCGAGCCTCGGCGTCTCGCGGATGACCTGCAGGACGTCCGCTCCGTTCATTTCGGGCATTTCATAATCCAGCAGCACCAGCTCCGGTCTTTCGGTTTCGAGATATTCGAGGGCTTTTTTTCCGGAGTTGACGGCAGTCACGGCATACTTTCTTTTCAGCCAGCGGCTGACGAGGGTGAGGAAATCTTCGTCGTCGTCCACGAGAAGGATGGTATGCCGTTTTTCTGTTGCTGCGTCGTTTTGCTCGGCCGCGCCGGAGCTGTCCGCGAGCCGCGCCAGCGGAGCGGCGAACCCGCGGTAAACGGCGAGAAGCGTGCCCGTGCCCGTCCGGATGGATTCGATGTCCCCGGCTTTGCCCGCCGCTTCCATCTCCGCCGCGAGGGCGGAGAGCTTTGTCGCGCCGAGGGCTTTCGCTATGCTTTTCAGGGAGTGGACCTTGATCGTATAGTTCTCGTAGTCCGCTTTCAGGAACAGGCGCTCGAGCTCGTCTGTCCGCGCCGGGATGGACGCGGCAAAGAAGGAAAGGGCGTCGAGGTACTCCTGCGGCCCTCCGCAGAACAGCAGGCCCATTTCCGTGTGGAGCGTCGGCACTTTTCGGAGCCAGCCGGGAAGCGGGGCGTCCGTTTCTTTTATCGTTTCCTTTAGTGGATTCTCGTCATAGAGCGTTTTCAAATACGGACGCTGCCGCGCGATATTGGGCCCCGGCTCCGCGCTTTCGCTCTTGCTGAAATCGAGAATCTTGTTGATGAGGCCGAGGAGACTCAGGCTCGCCGTTTGCACGTTCTCCGCGTAAGCCGGCACGTTCCCGCCGGCGTTTTCCCGCAGGATCATCCCGTTCATGCCGATGACGGCGTTGACGGACGTCGCCATATCGTGGGCCATCATGGAGAGGAATTCGGACTTCGCGGCGTTGGCGGCATTGGCCTCTAACACCGTATCCTCAAGATCTTTCGCCGTTTTTTCGAGGAACATGGCCAGCCGCCGCTCCAACGGGATTACACCCTTCTCGGATGTGTCCGGGGAAATGGTTGTCGGGCGCTCCGCGTCGCCGCGATTTTGCGGTCCTTCCCTGAACCCTACGGACACGACGGCGGAATCGACGACGCCTCCGCCTTTCCTGTCGAGCATGATTGCCGTGCGCCCGCGAATCCACGAGGTTTGGGGCATGAAGCTTCGGTAGGCGGCGACGTCGGAGGCGGCCTGCTCGTTCAGGAAACGCAGG
>JAGAZS010000053.1 GCA_017939945.1 Schwartzia sp. (in: firmicutes) | reverse complement strand
TATCCGCACCGCCAAGCACTGCGCCCGCCGCCGCAAGTCCCGCCAATTTCATAAAGCTGCGGCGAGAAATGGGAATCGAAAAAGATTTTTCCATGGAAACCGTCTCCTTTGTAAGTAGAACAAGAAATTTTTTCGCCTATTTCCCCTTAAACATCGGTGCGCGCTTTTCCGAGAATGCCTTCACGCCTTCTTTGAAATCCTCCGTCCCTAAGAGCGCGGACATCGCCATCGCCTCATAGGTCAGCGTGTCGTCGAGGCTCGCGCCGTAATTGTTGATTTCCTTCTTCATCATCGCAAGAGCCAGCGGCGCGCCCGCCGCGATTTGCTGCGCGACGCCCATGACGCCATCCCGCAGGGTCTCCGGCTTGAATACGCCGTTGACAAGGCCGATGGACATCGCCTCATGGGCCTCCACCGGACGCGCGGTGAACATCAATTCCTTGGCCTTCGCCAAGCCCACCGTCTTAGCGAGGAAATAATAGCCGCCGCAGTCGGGCGCAAGACCGACGCTGGCGAAGCTTTGGATGAATTTCACACCCTCGGCGGCATAGCAGAGATCGCAGGCGATAGCGATATTGAAGCCCGCGCCCGCCGCAACGCCGTTCACCATCGCGATGACCGGCTTCGACATGGCGTGGATCAGACGCACGATCATTCCGGCCTGCGCGACAAACCGGCGGCGTTCCTCCGTCGTCTTCAGGTTGTCCAGCGCGCCGAGGTCGCCGCCAGCGCAAAACGCACGCCCTTCCCCGGTCAGAACGACGACGCGCACTTCCGGGTCGTGCTCGGCCTCATGGAGCTTCGCGATCCAGGCATTGATCAGCTCGAGGCTCATGGAGTTCAGGCTCTTCGGTCGGTTCAGCGTCAGCACGGCGACGCCGCCCTCTTTTTCGTACTTGATGACTTCTTCCGGCATGAAATTCACTCCTTTGTATCGTTAGATATTATGCTGCATTATGGATATTCGACAAATAAGGGAAATCTCCTTCATTTTTCGCTTTCGTCCCGGCTGTCGCCGATCTTTTTCGGCTCGTCCTTTTCCGAGGCCGCCGCACGGAACTCACGGATGCTCCTGCCAAGCGCCCTGCCCGACTCCGAAAGCTTCCCCGGCCCGAAAATCACCAGCCCGATCACGAGAATGAGCAACAATTCGGGAACGCCAAGCCCAAACATGAAAATCCCCCTTCCTGATTCCAAAACAATGATCTTTTCCGTCAGTATATCACCGCAAAACGCAACGGTCAAACGATGTTTGTTCTATAGAAAACGCGGCTCCCGAACGGAAGCCGCGCTTTTGTTTGTCTTTTATTCCTATGCCGTTACCAGATGCCGATGACTTTCCACCAGATCGGGCCGAGGCCGAGGAAGCAGATCATGAAGAGGATCGAGCAAATGAAGCCGACCTTCCACCATTCCGGCTGCGTGATGTAACCGGAACCGAAGAAAATCGGGGACGGACCCGTCGCATAGTGCGTCAGGCAGCCCATGATGCCCGTCTCAACGCCCAGCACGATCGCCGACAGCAGAGGCGGAGCACCCGCCGCAACCGCAACCGCCAGGAACGCGGCATAAACCGCACTGACGTGCGCCGACAGCGATGCGAACGCATAATGCACATACATATTGATCAGCGCAAGGATAATCAGCGTCGTCATCGGGCTGATACCTTCAAGACCGCCCGCAATGCCGTTCGCCATCCACTTGATGAAGCCGAGCTTCGAGAGGCCGGTGGCAAGGCTCATCAAGCCGCCCATCCAGACCAGCGTGTCCCAGGCGCCTTTCTCGGTGATGATGTCTTCCCAGACAAGAGCGCCTCGCACCAGCATGTAGCCGATGCAGACCAGCGCGATCATCGTCGCGTTGAAGCCGGTGAACGAGGTCGTCGCCCACATGGCCAGAGCCGCGATGAAAGCCTGCAGAACGACGGATTCGTCGCCCGTCATCGGGCCCATCTTCTCCAGCTCGTCCTTCGCGATCTGCGGAGCTTCCGGCGTCTGCGTCAGTTCCGGCGTGGCGAGCTTGTAAACGAGGTACGGGGTAATGATCAGCGCTACGACGCCCGGCACGATGCAGGCCAGCGCGTAGGTGCCCCAGGAAATGTCGAGGCCTGTGACGTCCTTCGCCAGCTTCGCAACGAGCAGGTTCGGCGCCACCGAGGTCAGGAACATCGACGAAGTGATGCAGTTGCACTCAAAGGTCGAAAGCATCAGGTAGTTGCCGATCTTCTTGCGGGAGCCCTCGTCCGGCTCGGAATTGAACGCGGTGCAGAGGGAGCGCACGATCGGATAAAGGATGCCGCCGCCGCGTGCCGTGTTGGACGGCGTAGCCGGCGAAACGATGAGGTCGGTGATGGCCATCGAGTACGCAAGCTTCAGGGAGCTCGTCGCAATCTTCGACATGATGATGTACGCGATGCGACGCCCAAGCCCCGTCTTGATGAAGCCCTTCGCGAACATGTACGCGCCGACGATCAGCCAGATCGTTGCATTGCCGAAACCGGAAAGAGCCTCGGCGGGCTTCAGGACCTTCAGGAATCCGGTGAGACCGACCGCAATCAGCGCGACGCCGCCGATGGGAATCGGATGAAGAATGAAACCGATGATTGTCGCGACGAAAATCGCGAACATGTGCCACGCCTTGGCGTCCACGCCTGCAGGCATCGGGCAGAACCACAGGGCAATACCTACGATGACCGTAAACATGCCCTTTTGAAAATTGGTCTTCAACAAAATAATTCCCCCTTTACTTCATAACTGATAAGATTGCGGACTGCCGCGCCTCCCTTCTTAGTATAATAATGGTTGATTATCGGTTCGTCGTCAGACAATCAACCTCCCCTATGACTAATCCAATTATAATATACAATCGATTGAGAAGTAAAGAAAAACTTGAAGAAATCCTCCCGCATCGCTAGTTTTTTCTTATCATTTTATGTATAATGATAAAAAATAAAAAACAGGGAAGGGGGTGCCTTCCGTGCTCGTTCACGATTTGATCTGGCGCGGACGTCCCGAAGACATTGCCATCAACGACCAGGGTCGTTCGTTGACATATCGCGCGCTGATCCTGTCCGTGACTATCTGCCGCTCGCGGCTTTACGCCGACGGCGTCCGAATGCACGACCGCGTCGCCATATACTCCCATAACTGCGCGGAATACATCATCGCCTATATGGCCATCGCCTCTCTCGGCGCCGTCGTCGTGCCGATCAATTTTCAGCTCAGCATGCGGGAAACGGCGTATATCCTGAAAAACGCCGACGTGCATTACCTGATTTCCGACCAGCCCCTCGATCTCGAATCCGCTCTCAGCTCTTATGAGCATGATTCCGTACAGACAGTGCTGATTTCCGAATGCGTCCGGCCCGTCGGCTCGGCCTCCGCGCCCGCGCTTCCGGAAGACTTCGGCGCAGACGAGCCCTGCACGATCATTTACACTTCCGGTACGACGGGAATGCCGAAAGGCGCCATCCTCTCCCATCGCAATCTCGTGATGAACGCAATCTCGCTCCAGCAGGTCGTCCGCCTTACGCGCAAGGACAGCATCCTCTGCGTTCTGCCGATGTACCACTGCTTCGCGTGGACCTGCGCCGTGCTGAACGAGCTCTACACCGGCTCGTCAATCACCGTGCAGGACTCCTTCACGCCGAAAAAAACCGTCGAGCTGGTCCGGGCCTATAAGATCACCGTCATCGTCATGGTGCCGTCGATCTGCTCGCTGCTCACCAAGCTCGCGTCGCCTGAAGACATGAAAACGCTCCGCTTCGTCATGCTCGGCGGCACTCCGCTTCCGCTGCCCATCGGCGAAGCGTTCCGCACGAAGTTCAAAATCCCGATTGTCGAAGGCTACGGACTTTCCGAGGCTTCGCCCGTTGTAACGATGAACGCACCGGAAGCGACGCGGCTCGGTTCCGTCGGTCCGGCTATCCCGAACGTGCGTCTTCGTTTCGTGGACGCCAACGGTCACGATGTGCCGCAAGGCGAACCGGGTGAGCTTCTCGTGCAGGGGCCTAACGTCATGCACGGCTATCTCGGAGACCCCGACGCTTCCGCCGAAGCATTGCAGGACGGCTGGCTTCATACCGGCGACGTCGCCCGCATCGACGAGGACGGCTACGTTTACATCGTAGACCGGATCAAGGATATGATCATCAGCATGGGCGAAAATATTTACCCGCGTGAAATCGAGGAACTGATTTACGCGTTCCCCGGTATCCACGAAGCCGCGGTCATTCCTATAGAAGACAGCCTTCGCGGACAGGCGGGATGCTGCTATTTCAGCGTGCAGCCGGGCTTTTCCGTCGACGTCCGCAAACTGAAAAAACATTTGCAGCAAAACCTCGCGCTGTTCAAGATTCCCCGCGAATTCCGCCAGATTGAAAAACTCCCGAAAACCTCCACGGGAAAAATCGCGAAAAAGGAATTGAAGAAACTGTTCAGGCAAACCACAAAATCATAAGAAGACAAAAAATCCCTTCTTTCACGGCTCTTCGCCGAACAGGAAGGGATTTTAATTTTGCACAAAAAAAGACGACATACATACAAGTACATCGTCTCCTGCTCTCTCATGGTGCGGTCGATGGGACTTGAACCCATACACCTTGTGAGTACTACCCCCTCAAAGTAGCGCGTCTGCCAATTCCGCCACGACCGCATGGCAATATGGAGTTAAAAGAAAAAATGGTGCGGCTGAGTGGACTTGAACCACCATGATGTTGCCATCACTAGCTCCTGAAGCTAGCGCGTCTGCCGATTTCGCCACAGCCGCATATAAACTATTTAATGAAAAGCCTCAATCT
>JAGAZS010000052.1 GCA_017939945.1 Schwartzia sp. (in: firmicutes) | reverse complement strand
ATGGCGATGCGGATACAGTGGAAAAGCAGATTGCCCATATCGTCGGCAAGGTGCTGGCGCAGTTCGGGATTCCCTTCGAGGGCGGCATGCGCTGGAACGGGGGGCAATCAGGCAGAGGTTTGGGACAACGAACAAGCATGAGGATGTTATGATGGGCACGATAAAAAAAGAAACGATTCATGCGAAAGGCTTTGATATTAGGATATACACAACGGATTATGAAAATGAATATATCTCATTGACTGATATTGCGAAGTTCAAAAGCAGCGATCCAAACGATGTCATCAAAAACTGGATGCGCGGGCGCGACACTTTGGAGTTTTTGGGATTGTGGGAGAGCTTGCACAATTCCGATTTTAATCCCGTCGAATTCGACGGGATTAGAAGTCAAGCTGGCCTGAATACTTTCACCATGTCTCCCACGAAATGGATTGAGAGCGTTCAGGCAATCGGTATTGTTTCTAAGGCGGGACGGTATGGCGGCACTTATGCTCATTCGGATATAGCGCTTGAATTCGCTTCTTGGGTATCAGCGGAATTCAAGCTATATATCATGAAAGATTACCAGCGACTCAAAAAAGATGAAAACAGTCGCCTTTCTCTTAACTGGAATCTCAATCGGGAGATATCCAAGCTGAATTATCGTATCCATACCGATGCAATAAAAAACTACCTGATACTGCCGGAGTTAACACCGGAGCAGATTTCGTACAAATATGCCAGTGAGGCAGATATGCTGAATATGGCATTATTCGGGAAAACGGCGAAACAGTGGCGTGATGCGAATCCTAAAAAAAGAGGAAACATCCGTGATGATGCAAATCTCAATCAGCTTCTCGTGCTTGCCAATATGGAAAGTTATAACGCCATATTGATAGCGCAGGGAAAGGCTATGTCCGAACGGTTGGTATCGTTAAGAGCTCTTGCGGTCAAGCAGATGGAAACGCTGTCTTTGTTAAGCCTGAAGGGAGTCAAGCAATTATCGGGCGGCAATTTGGGGTGAAGAGGTTTTTTGCGTCAATGAGGAATGCGATTCTTCGCCCATATCGTCGGCAAGGTGCTGGCGCAGTTCGGGATTCCTTTCGAGGGCGGCATGCGCTGGAACGGGGGGCAATAAAACATCGGCGGCAAAATATAAAAAACGACAGGCGATCTAGCGTCTGTCGTTTTTTATTGCCGCAATTTACGCTTGCGTGAAGATGTCTGCGGTTTGCTTTTTCTTTTTGACGGAGCGCGCGATTTCCTTGCAGAATTCGCGGAACGCGTGGCGGCAGGCGTCGATTTGCTTGTCGTCCGTTTCGGAGAAGGATTTTCGCAGGAGCACCGCGCCGGTTCTTGCGTCCGTCAGGGTGAGGCTGCCCGTTGCGACGGCGTGGTAGCTGTAATAGCCGAAAGCGTGGCTGACAGATTGGGTGTATTCGGTGCGCTTGACTTCATGACGCTTGCCTTGTTTGTCGGTCCACGAATCGTCGTGGGTGGTGGAGCTGGTCGTGACCCATGCCGTCGGCGGGTGCCAGGTCGGCACGAGTTCGCAGCGGTCGATATGGACGTCGACGAGAAGTCGCGGTGCAGTGCTGTCGAAACGGAGCCGGTCCTGTCTGCGCGTCTCGTCGGAGAACGCGAAACGGATTGCGCGTTCCCTTACCGTGTCCCCGGATAAGCCTTCCGGCAGGGAAATACGGGAGATGGCAATCGGGACTGCTTTTTCGTCCGTTTTTTTCAGGCGATATTTTCCCTTTCGTGCCGCTTTCAGCACGTCGGCGAATTCTTCGGCGAGGTCCTTGTACATCGAAACGGGATCGGCGAAATATTCCCTGTCGCTGTTCTCGAAGGAAAGGATTTCATGGCCGTTTTCGTCGTACAGCGTATAATCGACGTCCATGATGCGGAATTCCATTTCCTTTTCGGGGACGACATGCGTGACCGGATACGAATAATCCTTTGTCACGCGGGTTCCCTTTTCGTCGCGCACTTCCGTCCACGAGCGCAGCGTGAAATGGAACGTCGTTTCCGGCGAGACGTCGATGCGAACCCAATTTTCCCGGAAATGCGGCACGAGGAAGCCGTCCGCCATTGTCATCCGGCGGACGTCCGCCGCCCGATTTGACGCGGTCGCTGTGGGCGCGAGTAAAGCGGCGAACGGCGCGACATTTTCGCGGATCCGCTGTTCGCCGATATCGGGGGCGAGCCGCAGAAAGTTCGCGTCCTTGAGTTTTTTGCTGAGGCGGCGGTGCAGATAGTCGTTCTGGCGAAACACGGCGGAATTCTCGTCGCCGTTTATCGCGAATTCGTTCAGGTCGTCCGATATGCTCATCGGGAACAGCACGAGCTTTTTCATCGCGGGAAGCGCCGCGTCCCGTTCGATCCAAAGCCCGCCGTAAGCAAATGATGTTGTCTGCCAAAAAACGAAAAAAAGCGCGACCAGGAGCGTCCGGATCAGTTTCCTCATTCCGGCCGCCCCCTTCGTCGCTCTCCTTTCCTGTTCCGATTGTATTTTATTCGTTTTGTCTTGGGTTTGCCTGAGAAAAACATTAAAGCTGCATTAAAACGAACCTCGTCCAAAAATAAGAAACCGACGCCCGAAGACGTCGGTTTTTCGTGTTCCGTTTGCTTTGCTTACTGCGCCAGAAGTTCTTTCACGATTTCGTTGACCAGCTTGCCGTCTGCACGGCCCTTGACCTTCGGCATGAGTTCCTTCATGACCTTGCCCATGTCTTTCGGCGAAGCTGCGCCGCTGGCGGCGATGGCTTCCTTGACGAGGCTTCGCACTTCGTCTTCCGAAAGCTGCTTCGGCAGGTACTCCATCAGGATCGTGATCTCGGCTTCCGCGTTGGCGACCAGGTCGTCACGTCCGCCTTTCCTGAAGTCCTCGATGGAATCGCGGCGCTGTTTGACTTCCTTGCTGATGACGCCAAGCACGTCCTCGTCCTGAAGTTCTTTTTTGCCGTCGATTTCGAGCTGCCGGATGGCGCCGCGCACGAGGCGGATGACGGAAAGCTTTTGCTTGCCCGCTTCCTTCGCCTTCATGGCGTCCTTCATGTCCGCAGTGAGTTTTTCCTTCAGCGTCACATGGAAGACCCCTTATGCCCTAAACTTGCGCTTGCGCGCAGCTTCCGACTTTTTCTTGCGGCGTACGCTCGGTTTCTCGTAGTGCTCGCGTTTGCGGACTTCGGCTAACGTACCGGCTTTTTGCGACATCCGCTTGAAACGGCGGAGCGCGCTGTCAATGCTCTCGTTCTTGCCGACCTTGATCTCGTTTGCCATGGTTATCCCCCCCTCCAAATATGTTGGGGCTACAAATTTTGTGTAAATTCTCAAAAGAGAATCACGCTAGAATATTATACACGATAGGACGAAAAACGTCAATTAAAAACACATTAACCCGGCGGCCATTGCATGGAACGCCCGCCCAGCAGATGGAAATGCAGGTGCATGACGGTCTGTCCGCCTTCCTCGCCGGCGTTGGTGACGACACGGAAGCCCTTCGAAAGTTTCAGTTCCTTCACCAGTTTCGGCACTACGTCACAGAAGATATGCGCGACGAGCTCCCTGTCCTCGTCGCCGAGGTCGGCGGCGCTGACGACGTGCTTCTTCGGGATGATCAGGACATGGGTCGGCGCCTGCGGCTCCAGATCCTTGAACGCCGCCACCGTATCGTCCTCGTAGACCATCGTCGAGGGAATCTCCCCGGACGCAATCTTGCAAAAGATGCAGTCTGCCATTCGTTTTCCCTCCTTCCGAAGATTCCAGAATCGTAATACATAATTATTTCGTGATAAAACGAAAAGTTCCTGCCAAAATTCAAAAGTTTGATATAAATCCTAAGTCCTGATTATTTGAGGAAACATGTCATGAAGAACGCTGCCAGCACATTTCGCCCCAAAAACCGTCTTCATGCAGTCGTGTGAGACGCATCGGCTCAATCTCTCCGAGCTTCACGGGAGCGTCGGTGTAAACGCGGAAATAGCCGCCCGTCAGACCGTCCGATATTCCTTCGGTTTCCGTCTCGAAAAGTACGTCCTCCGTTTTGCCGAGAAACTGCTCGCGGAAGGCTTTGGCCGTTGTCTCCGCAGCCTCTTCCATGCGGCGCACGCGCTCTTTTTTCACCGCCGTCGGCAGCTGCCCGCTCATGCGCGCGGCGGGCGTTCCTTCGCGGCGGGAATAGGGGAAGACATGGACCTTTGTGAAGCCCATGCGCGAAACGAAATCGAGGCTTTCCTCGAAAAGCGCGTCTGTTTCTCCCGGAAAGCCCACGATGACGTCGGTGGTGATCGAAATGTCCGGCACGGCGGCGCGCACGTTTTCCAGAAGCTGTGCGAAACCCTCGGTATCGTAATGACGGTTCATCGCGCGGAGAATCGTGTCGGAACCGGCCTGGAGCGGCAGGTGCAGATGTCTTGCGAAACGCGGTTCGTCCCGGAGCAGCGCGAAAAGCTCGTCGGAGAGTTCGACGGACTCCAGCGAGCCGAGACGCAGCCTTGAAAGACCGGGCTGCGCCAATATCTCTCTTGCTGCGTCCGCCAGCGTCGGCTTTTCTGCGAGGTCACGCCCGTATGCGCCGAGGTGGATGCCCGTCAATACGATTTCTTTGAATCCTGCGTCGATGAGTTTTTTTGCTTCGCGCCGGACGCTGGGGAGCGGGCGTGAACGGAGCGGGCCACGGGCGTAGGGGATAATGCAGAACGAGCAAAAATTTTCGCAGCCTTCTTGGATTTTTAAAAAGGCGCGGGTGCGCGTCGGCGCGTCGTAAAGGGGAATGTCCTCGAAGCTTTCGGCGGCCATGATGTCGCCGACGTCGAAAATTACGCCGTCCTCTTTCGCCGTTTGCTCGACAAGCTCCACGATGCGCGCTCGGTCCTGCGTGCCGACCACGAGCCCCACGCCGTCCAGCTTGGCCAGCTCCTGCGGTGAAAGCTGGGCGTAGCAGCCCGTCGCGACGATGATCGCGTTTTCGTTTTCGCGGCGCGCCCGCCGGATGATCTGGCGCGATTTCTT
>JAGAZS010000051.1 GCA_017939945.1 Schwartzia sp. (in: firmicutes) | reverse complement strand
GGCATGACGCTGGCGGGGGCGAGCCTCGTGGGGATTGGCGGGCTGGTCGGCGGCTGCGGCGCGAAGCAGGCGGCGGGCGGTCAAACGACTGCGGCAAAAGCGTCGGCGGCGGAAGCTCCGGCTGCCGGCAAGTCGAAAGTCTATTTCACGAAGCACATCGACGCCGAGCATCTTGTGAAACTTTACCAAAAAGTGAACGCGGACATTCAGGGCAAGATTGCCGTCAAGCTGCACACGGGCGAGCCGCACGGCCCGAACATCCTGCCCCGCGAGATGGTGCGGGACTTCATGGCGCAGATTCCCGGCGGGACGATCATCGAGGCGAACGTGGCCTACGGCGGCGCGCGCGCCACCACGGAAAAGCACCGGGACACGCTGGCGGTGAACGGCTGGACTTTCTGCCCGGTGGACATCATCGACGAGGCGGGCGACGTCAATTTCCCGGTCAAGAACGGGCTGCATTTGAAAGAAGTGGCGATGGGCGCACACCTCGCGAACTACGATTCCCTTGTGGTCTTGACGCATTTCAAGGGGCACGCGATGGGCGGCTTCGGCGGCTCGCTGAAAAACATTGCCATCGGCTGCGCTTCGGGCAAGACGGGCAAACGGCAGGTTCACGGCCTCACCGACTACGGCGAATGGGTGACGGGCGACCTCTTCATGGAGCTGATGGCGGACAGCGGCAAGGCGATCTGCGACCACTTCGAGAGGCGCATCACCTTCCTGAACGTCCTGCGCCGCATGAGCGTGGACTGCGACTGCGCCGGGACAAGCGCCGCCGAGCCGGTGATTCCCGACCTCGGCATGATGGCCTCCACGGACATCCTCGCCATCGACAAAGCGTCCGTCGATATGGTTTACAACTTCGGCGACGCGCCCAAAAATGACCTGATCGAGCGCATCGAGAGCCGCAAAGGGCTCCGTCAGCTCTCGGCCATGAAGGAACTCAAGATGGGCAGCGATCAATATGAATTGATTTCAATCAACTGAAAGGAAGGATGCACATGAAAAAATGGTTCACGATGATGGCGTTGGCGCTTTGTGCGCTGACATTGACGGCTTGCGGGGGCGGCGCGCCCGCGAAAAGTTCAGGCTCGTCCGCACCCGCGCCGAAGACCGAGACCCCGGCGAAGAAGGACGAGGCGAAAACGGACGGAAAGCGTGCATTGGTGGTCTATTTCTCCCGTGCCGATGAAAACTACAACGTCGGTTATATCGAAAAGGGAAATACGCGTATCCTCGCCGAGATGATTGCCGAGGCGACGGGCGCGGACACCTTTGAGATCAAACCGGCGAAGCCGTACCCGAAGGAGTACACTCCGGCGACGGAACTCGCGAAGAAGGAAAAGAACGAGAATGCCCGTCCCGAAATCGTCGGTACGATGCCGGACGTCTCGAAGTACGACGTGATTTTCCTCGGCTACCCGATCTGGTGGGGGGACCTGCCGATGCCGTGCTATACGTTCTTTGACAAGGTGAAGCTCGAAGGCAAGACTGTCGCTCCTTTCTGCACCCATGAGGGCAGCGGCCTCTCCGGCACCGACCGCTATATCGCCGACACGACGAAGGCGAAAGTGACCGAGGCGTTGGAGATGAAAGGAACGACGGCGCAGAAGAACCAAGGCGAGGCGAAAAAGGAAGTTCTCGCGTGGCTGAAGAATATCGGAATAGATTTGTAATCATCAAGATCAGGGACGAGCTGAAAAAAACAGCGACAGCGTTTAGAGAATTTTGTGCGATAAAAAACGAGCGCCGAGGGAAATGCCCTCGGCGCTCGTTTTTTATCGCACGATCATCACGGGAATGGTGGCATAATGCAGCACATAATGGCTGACGCCGCCGAGAACCACCGTTTCCATGGGGCTGAGTCCCCGGCTGCCCATGACGATGACGTCGGCGTCCTCGCGCTTTGCCACATCGAGGATCGTGTCCGGCGGAGCGCCGACTTCGACGACGCTGGACATTTTGATTTCCGGCGGCACGCGGCGGGCGTGTTCCGCGAGGATGGCATAGCCCTTTTCTTTCATTTCCGGCGGTACGCCGCCTCCTGTCCATGCCCGCTCCAACAGGGACATTTTCCGGTTCAGGTCCGCGACGTGAAGCAGGCACAGCGAAGCGCCGCTGAGCTTTGCGAGGTAGACGGCGTGGTCCAGTGCGCGGCCGCCCTCCGCCGAGCCGTCCACCGGCACGAGGATTTTTTTGTATTCCATAGATTTCTCCTTCTTTCGTCACGCTTCCGCAAGGGATGCGTGATTTTCATTTTCCGTCAGCTTCTTCCTGTCGGTGTAGAACCGATGGCAGAAGAACAGGGCGACAACGGCGATATAGACGAGGAACAGTCCGAAGAGACGCGCGCAGTCCCAGAAGCTTGCGCCCCGTGTCACGAAGTCGCGCACGAGATGGAATTCCCACGTCAGCGGGAAGAAATGGGAAAGCACCAGCACCCATTTCGACAGGATCGGTACCGGCCCCGTGGCTCCGCCAAGGATGAAGCCCCCCGGCAGGAACAGGATCATGCCGCTGGCGGCGACGCCGGGATTCAGCGCGTACCAGCCGAAGAGCAGCGACATCATGCCCAGCACCCAGATGTAGAAGAACTGGGACAGGAAGAACCAGATCATGCGCCCGCCGATGACCATGTCGCCCCAGACGCGGAGGATTGCCATGCCGACAAAAAACGCGACCAGCAGGCAGACGCCGTAGGGCACCAGCCGGAGCATCAGGTCGAAGGGCGAGCCGTTTTTCAGCAGCGGGTCCCATTTGTGCTCGAGCCGGAGCCGCGGCACCATGCCGATGGTGGCGAACACGAAGAACATGGACGAGAAGAAGAACAGGAAGCCCTGCGTCTCGCCGTTGGCCGTGGAGGCGGCGGGGTTAAACAGACGGCGGCTGTAAAGCTGGATGCCGCCCTCCGCACCTCCGGAGGCCATTGCGTTTTCCGTGGCGACGATTTCCGGCAGCGCCTCCATGATGTCGGCGTGCTGTGCCGTGTTCGTGTAGTCGTAATAGACGCCGATGCTGCCCGACGCGCCGTCCGTGTACCGCGCTTTTTCGAGGCCCTTCGGCAGGCAGATCACGGCGATGGCCTGATCCTGATAGCAGAGGGCTTTCGGATCGGCGGGGGTGTTGAGGATTGCCGTGACGTGCATGAAGGGAGACGCGTCGATCTTTTGTGTCAGCTCGTGGCTGTATTTCGAGTTGTCGAGGTCGATGATGGCCACGCGGGCGTCGCGGATGCTGTTGTTGTAAAGCGCCAGCGTGAAAAATACCGCGATAATCACGGCGACCACCAGCGAAACTTTTTGGTAGGGCATTCCCTTTCCCGACAGCAGGAACTCGATTTCATCCTTAACGGAATCCATTAGCATCCACTCCTATCGTCATGCCCGGCAATATGCCCTCCGTCGGCTCGGTATAGACGCGGACCTGAAACGCGGTCAGATCCGCCTGTCCCTTCTCGCGCGACATCTTCAGGTCGGCGAAGCCCGGCGCCTGGGCGATCAGCCGGATCGTGCCGTCCACTTTCCTGTCCCCGGCGACAGTCTTGCCGGTTAATGTGTCGCCTTCGCGCAGGTTTATGATCTGTTTTTCGCTCAGATAGATATCGTAATAATAGCGGGTGCTTTCCAGGAGAATTACCGGTACGTTCGGCGCAATCATCTCGCCCTGCTTCGCGATGATCTTCAGGATGCGCCCGTCTTCCGGCGCCCGGAGCGTCAGGCGTGCCTTGGAAACTTCCAGTTCCTTCAGCTGGACTTCCAGCGTTTTTTTCTGTTGGCGAAGGGCCTCCACGTCGTTCTCCCGGTTCCGGGTTTCGCTGCGCGCCTGCTCAATCGTGGGCAGCGCCATCGCGTCGGTGTTTCCTGTATCCGCCGCGCCGGAGAGCAGTCGGGCCAGTCCTTCCTCGGCGGCGGCGAGATTCGCCCGCGCCGTGTCGTAGGCCGCCTGCGCCGCGTCCATTTCCGACTGGGAAATGACGCTTTCGCCGCGAAGCTGCACGGCCCGGTCGTACTCCAACGACTGCCGCGTGAACGTCGCCTGCGCCGCCGTTACCGAGGCGCGCTGGGCGTCCACCGAGCGGCGGCTTTGCACTTCGTCGTTGTCGATGCGGGAGAAACCGAGCCGTACGCTTTCCTCCTGGGAACGGATTGTCGCGTCGAGCTGGGCGATCTGCGCTTTCAGCTTTTGGGTGGCGAGGTCGACGTCGGTGCTGTCGATGACCATAAGCACGTCTCCTTTCTTCACCGTCTGGCCTTCCTGCACGGCCTCGTTCACCATGCGGCCGCCCACGGAGTCGAAAGCAACTTTCACCTGCTCCGCCGTCAGGATGCCTTCCTTCTTTTCCAGTGCCACCGCCACCGCGTCGCTGCCGCTGTAAAAAAGCGTCAGCCCCGCGATAAGAAGCAGCGCCAGCAATCCGATTCCGATTTTTGTCGTCCTGTTTGACAAGTCCATTGTGGTTCCCCCGTTTCCATTTAATTAGTCATCTAACTATAAGAGCATACTTTGTTCTTTTTTTCAGGAACAAAGAAATATTACGACGCCAGCTTTTCCAAGAGCCCGGTCAGTGTCTTTTGCTCCTCCGCCGTCAGTCGTCTCATCAATTTCGTGATGCGGAGATAATGCTCCGGCAGCACCTCGTCCAGGAAGGCGCGGCCTTTTTTCGTCAGGCGCACGCATTTTGCCCGCCGATCCTCGTCGTCGGAAACGAGGGTCACAAATCCTTCTGTTTCCAGATTTCGGAGCATCACGCTGACCGACGCGCGGGTAATACCCGCCCGCTCCGCCAGTATGGACGGCGCGCAGCCCTCCGGCGACTGATGAAGCTGGATCATCACGCAGAGCTTCCCCTCCGAGAGCCGGTAATCCCTCTGCAAGACGTCCATGATTCGGCTTTGGATTGTGCCCGCAGTCTGCAGGATCGTCAGCATCGCAAGTACTTCGCTGGGATGGATTTCCGGCACGGTCTTGGCATGGCGTTCCAATTCCGCGCGGGACGGCATCATTGATTGCTTCATGAAGTTCTCCTTTGGATTAAATAGTTAGCTGACTAACAGTATAACCGGCAAACTTTGTTTTGTCAAACCGGGGCGCCGCAAAAGCTTCGTTCACTCTTTCAAGGAATCAGATTGCTGCGGTATTCCTGCCTGCCCTACAATATATGTTTATTGCTGCTTCCAATCGATGTAATCCGCCGACTCCTGCAGCAGCTTGATTATTTTGCAGCGCGACCTGTTTTTTGCCGGAATTTCTTTCCGTGTACGGGGCGGCGATTCCGTGACTAAAAAATGGCAAGTCTCCGCAACTTGAGTGGGATTGCTTTTTTGCCTGCATTTGGTAAAATAAATAGGTAAGTTGCAAGAACGGGGAGGAGCCGAATGTGGAAAAGAAAGCGATGATGATACGGAGCGGCGCGTCGTTCATGGTGAACGCCATCCAGAAGAATCTGGAGGAGGCCGGATACACGATTTTACCGGTGGACGCGACGGTGGCCGCGGTAAACGCGAAGCACAGGGACGCCGACCTCCTGATTTTTTATCTTGGTGACTTCGTCTCGGAGGCTTCCGAGCTGCTCGTTTATTTGAAAGACCTCTGCACTGAGGAAGACAAGCTCTTGATCCTGATCGGCAATCCGGCGGAGCTGGCGACGGTAGAGGAGACGATTCCCCCCGCGCTGGCAGCGGCCCGCTTCGAGCGCCCGCTGGACGTCAAGAAACTGATCGACGAGATGGATCGTCTCGTGCAGGTCAATGACGAGAATGCGCGCCGAAAAAGCATTTTGCTGGTGGATGACGACAACGCATTTTTGAAAATGGTCACAGGCTGGCTTTCCGGCACATACCGGGTAACGCCTGTCACGTCCGGCGCGCAGGCACTGATGTACATCGCAGACAACAAGCCGGACCTGATCCTGTTGGACTACGAAATGCCCGTGACCAGCGGCCCGCAGGTACTGGAAATGATTCGCAGCGAGACGAAGGTGGATTCGATTCCGGTCATCTTCCTGACAGGCAAGGGCGACAGGGAAAGCGTGATGAAGGTACTGGCGCTGAAGCCGGACGGCTATCTCCTGAAATCAACGGACAAGACCACGCTCCTGAAATCGCTGGAGGAATTTTTTGAGAAAAAGAAATATGAGCAACTGCACGAAATGCAGAAATAAGGGGACTGCCGCAAGAAGAAGATTTTTTTTGCGGCATCCCTTTTTGTAATCGTGGAATATTCTGTTAAATCGTAAAACGCTTGTCGTGCAAGGAATTTCTCCATGGATCCTTTTGACGTGAAAAAAATTGGAGTACAAAATTTGTACTCCAATTTTTTATTCGACAGCCCCTTTATGCTTCTTCCAAAATCTTTTTCAACCCGTCCCAATCCAGTTTTTTCGCAGCTTCCACGAGGCGGGCGTGGCGCTCCGCCGCTTCCTGCGGCACGCGGTTTTTCGCGAGGTCGTCCAGCACGAACTGGATGCTCTTGTAATCGAAAGACGACGCCATTTCACGGATGGCCGCGTAGGCTTCGCGAAGCGACGCCATGTCGATTTCCGGCAGGCTCTCGTCGTTTTGCTTTGGCTCTTTCAGCGGGGCCAAGGCTTCGCCGCTGGCGCGATAGAGCGCAAGAAGCAGCGGCGTGTCCGCCGCGATTTCCTCCACATAGAGCCGATTGCCCGCGTCTTCCAATCGCGCCGCGCGGTCAGACAACTCGGCGGCGCCGATGGCGCGCGCCGAGCTTTTCAGCGCGTGAACCTTCGTCGTGTAGTTTTTCCAGTCCTTCGCCTCGAAAAGGCGCTGGATTTCGTCGGCGTTTTCCGCCGCCGATTCCTGGAAGACGCGCAGCACGGCCAGATAGTCCTCCGCCGAGCCGCAGAATTGCAGTCCCGCCTTGACGTCGAGCACGTTGCCCAACGCTTCGGAGGAAAGCAGCCACGCCGGGAGCGCGCCATCGCTTTCGCTCTGGGACGCGCCGGCGTCGGACGTTGTCACTCGCTCCGGCGGTAGATACTTGAGCAGCATCGCTTCGAGCTGCTCGCCTCTGACCGGCTTCGTCAGGTAGTCGTTGAAGCCGCGCTCAAGATACCATTCCCGCGCGCCGGAAACGGCGTTCGCCGTCAGGCAGACGACGGGCGTGTCGCTGTTTTTCCCGTGCAGCTGCATCCGGAGGGAGACCAGCGTCTCCACGCCGTCCATGCCCGGCATCCGATGGTCGAGGAAAATCACGTCGTATTTCTTTTTTTCCGTCAGCGCCAGCGCTTCCTGCCCGCTTTCCGCCTCGTCAAGCTGCACCTTCGTGGCTTTGAGCAGGCCGCGCATGACGGTCAGGTTCATTTTCGTGTCGTCCACGATCAGCACTTGGGCCTCCGGCGCGGTAAAGCTCTCGCGATACGCCTGCTGCCGGACTGCCGTGCGGCGGAACGCCTCCTCAAAATTCCCGATGGGCGACCAGTTCACGACCCGCTGCTCCACCGTGAAGGAGAAGGTCGAGCCTTCGCCGTAAACGCTCTCAACTTCGAGACGGCTGCCCATCAGCTCCAGCAGCCGCTTCGTGATGTTCATGCCGAGGCCGGTGCCCTCGATGGTACGGTTCCGCGCTTCCTCGATGCGCTCGAAGGCGTTGTAAAGTTTGTCGAG
>JAGAZS010000050.1 GCA_017939945.1 Schwartzia sp. (in: firmicutes) | reverse complement strand
CTGACGCACCTGCTCCGCCAGCATGCCGAGCTGTTCCACGGCCCGGGCCTGCGCGGCAAGGAAACGCTCCCACTCCGCATCCGGGTCCGTGGCGGCCGTCCGACGGATCACGTTCTCCGCCGGACGATGGAAATACAGGGGGCCGCAGGCCAGCCCCGGGGACACCCCAACGCCTTGTATGGAAATCATCAGCGTTCTCCTTATGAAAAGACGTCATTCGCACCGCGGGCGCAAACGATCACAGATTCTCCTTGAAAAAGGCTTCCAGCGCGGCGGCCGCAGCCTCTTCATTGTCGCCGCTGACACAAACGGTAACGGTCTCTCCCTGTTTCACGGCCATTTTCAGCACGGCGGAGCTGCGGAGCAGATTCACGGTGTTCTCGCCCTTGGTGATCGTCATCTCATGGCCGGGGAATTCCTTGACCTTCTTGATCAGCGGCGTGACGGTGCGCAGATGGATGCCTACAGGATCGGTAATGGTATATTGAAAGGTTTTCATGGCGCAATCATCCTCATGCCTGCACGAAGGCCGGCGTATTCGCCGGGGCGTTCAGCAGCTTCTCCAGCTCCTCATCCAGCTTCAGCAGGGAAATGGAAAATCCTTCCATATCCAGTGAGGTCATGTAATTGCCGACGATGGTCTTTGCGATAACCAGCCCCTTGCCCGTCAGAGCCTCATGGATATGCCTGTTGGCGATGAAAAGCTCCATCAGCGGCGTGCCGCCCATGCCGTTGACCAGGAGCGCGATCCGGTCGCCGGCGTTATAAATGCCCTCGGCCAGAATCTTGTCCAAGAGCTTGTCGCAGATATCGTCGGCTGATCCCATCTTCTCCCGGTTGACTCCGGGCTCGCCGTGAATGCCGAGGCCAATCTCGATCTCGTCTTCCGCCAGTTCAAAACTGGGCTTGCCCGCCGCCGGGACCGTGCAGGCGCTCAACGACATGCCCATCGAGCGGACATTCGCGATAACCTTCTCCGCCACACGCTTGACATTTTCCAGATCGCCGCCGGCCTCGGCGCAGGCGCCCGCGATCTTGTGGACGAAGATCGTGCCGGCAATGCCGCGCCGCCCTGTCGTCCAGGTGCTGTTTTCCACAGCCACGTCGTCGGCCACAACGACCTTCTCCACCTGGATGCCTTCGTCGGCAGCCATATCCGCGGCCATCTCGAAATTCATGACGTCGCCGGTGTAATTCTTGATGACCAGCAGCACGCCCTTGCCGCCGTCTGCGGCCTTGATGGCCTCGTAGACCTGATCCGGCGTCGGGGAGGTAAACACGGCGCCGGCCACGGCTCCGTCCAGCATGCCCTTGCCCACGAAGCCACCGTGGGAAGGTTCATGGCCGCTGCCGCCGCCGGAAATCAGCGCGACCTTCCCGGCGGAGCCGCCGGCTCTGACCAGCACATCCAGACCGTCCAGCCGCCGCACATGCTGGGGATAAGCAGCAGCGATGCCGTCGAGCATCTCATTGACCACATTGTCGACTTCGTTGATGAGCTTTTTCATTGCTTTTTCCTCCTCTGATCAAGTGTGAATAGTGATAGACTCTTAAAGTTTTTCTTCTCCCCGGGCGCTTTCCGCGGCCTGGATCACTTCCTCCAGGGACGCGCCGGTGGACGCTTCGATCACTGCCACCACGGCGCCCTCCACGAGAGGCGCGTCGGCAATCCTGGCCGGGAATTCCCCGTCCAGCAGCTCGATCGCAGTCTCCGCGCTCATGATGCCGCTGCCGAGATCGACCAGGACGGCCACGCCGTCGCCGTCGTTGGCGCTGCGAAGAGCGTCCAGGATCCGCATCGGATCGGTTCCCAAAGAGCCGTCCTCCAGCCCGCCGGCAGGAATCATTTTCTCGTAATCGGAAGCCATCTGCAGCGCGAGATCGCACACGCCCTCGGCAATCTTGCTGCTATGGGAGACGATGACCATTCCTACCATGCGCTCACCCCCGCAGGAAGTCCCGGACGGCTTCCATGATCAGCGTCGCGGAAGTAGCGCCGGGGTCCTGATGTCCGATACTGCGGTCGCCCAGATAGCTCGCCCGCCCCTTGGTGGCGCGGATCGTCTTGGTGAACTCCACGCCGTCCCTGGCGGCGGCGCAGGCGGCGTCCATCGCTTCGGACAAATCGGAGCCGGACTCCAGCTTTTCCCTGTAAGTCTCCAGAGCCGGAATCAGGGCGTCCAGCATGGTCTTCTCTCCCTGGGCAGCCTTGCCGCGTTTCTGTATCCCCGCGATAGCGGCGTCCAGAATGGCAGGAACATCTGCGGCCTCAAGGCGTTCCTTTCCGGCAACGGCTTTTCCAGCTTCCATGAAGGCGGTTCCGTAGAGCGGTCCCGAAGCGCCGCCCACGGTAGACAAAAGCGTCATGCCGGTCTTTTTGAGGAACGCGCCGACGTCGTCGCTGTCCTGGGGAACCTTCTCCAGGACGGCCTGAAAGCCACGGGCCATGTTGACGCCGTGATCCGCGTCGCCGATTTCCCGATCCAGTTCCGTCAGATACTCCTTGTTGTCGATGATCCTTTCCGCGATCCGGCTGATACATTCGTAAATCCTTGTCCCCATACCTCGCAACGCCTCCCGCATTTGGAACTGATGATTTCCTAATTGCCTCTGAATCCTCATTTCTTCTGCATAAATATGCTGCCATTCTATATTAAAGATTATATCAGACTGCGTTTTGTTTTTCCACCACTAAGCCGAAAAGGAACT
>JAGAZS010000049.1 GCA_017939945.1 Schwartzia sp. (in: firmicutes) | reverse complement strand
CGCCGCCTCCATCTTCTCGATATGGCGGCGGCTGGCGTCGTTGATGTAGATGCCGTAGGTCACGACGGAAATGACGATGCAGATGACGCCGAAAATGGCGATTTTCAAATATTTTTGCGCGTCCACGGAGTCGCCTCCCAGAGTTGTTCGTATATCTTCCTTATGAAAAAGAAGGATTCCTGTTGTCTATCTTGAAACTATTCGCCGCAACGCCGCCGGATTCCTTCCATGCGTAAAAATTTTGCAAAATAATAACCCGCTAACTACGAAATGAGCAAACGAAAAGGGCGCATGAATTTAACAGCCGAGGTGCTGCTCAAATTCATGCGCCCTTTTTGCGTCCGGTTATTTTATGAAGTTATAGGTGCGGAGCCGTGTGCTTTTGTTTATTCCTTGTCCTGCTCGACCAGCAGCTTCGTGAACGCGGAGCGGCTGATGACGCCCGCGAGCTTTCCGTCGTCCGTGACGAATACGCGCTTGATTTGCTTGTCGAACATCAGGTTTCCGGCTCTTTCCAGGCTGTCGAAAACGTCGACGGTCAGCGCGGGCGAAGTCATGACTTCCCCGGCGGTTTTGCCCATGTATTTTTTCAGGGCGTCCACATATTTTTCTACACTGTTTTCGTCCATTCCCCAAAGCGTCGCCCAAATGCGCGGCTCGTTCGGCGCGATCTGCTTCCGCATCAGGTCAAGCTCGCTCACGACGCCGAGCACGTTCCCCTGCTTGTCCACGACGGGCAGCCCGGATATGTCGTGCTCCAGCATCAGCTTGGCGACTTCCTTGACCGGAGTGCTCTCCCTGACCGTCACGACCTCGGTCTTCATTACGTCTTTTGCCAGCATTTCCACTACCTCCTGATATGATTTCTTTCGCCGATGTACCGGAACTTGTTGATTTATTATACTACGCCGGCTTTTCTTTCTGAAAGATGTTTTTTGATGTTTTATGCTTCCGGCGGTATAAAGTCGAATTTCTCGTAATCGAAAAGGCCGCGGGCGGTGAGTTTCAGCGCCGGAATGACCGGCAGCGCCATGAAGGTCAGCGTCATGATCGGTTCTACGTCCGTGCTGACGCCCAGCTCCAGCGCTTTTTTATGAAGCGTTTCCAGCCGATCCGCGACCCATTCGCCGCTCTCGGTAGTCATCAGACCCGCAATCGGAAGGGCCATTGCGGCCAGCACTTCGCCGCCTTTGACGACGACCATGCCGCCTTCCATTGAGATCAGCGCTTTTACGGCGAAGGCCATTTCCTCGTTGCTGACGCCCGCGACGATGATGTTGTGGGAATCATGGGCCACCGACACGGCGACGGCGCCCGCTTTGATGCCGTAGCCGCCCAAGAGCCCGACGCCCACCCGTCCCGTGCCGTGGTGACGCTCGACGACCGCGAGCTTGCAGACGTCCAGCCGGGGATCGAACACGAAATCGCCGTCGCCGTCCGTTTGGACCGTGGCGGTTTCCTTTGTCGTTACGATGCTTCCCTTTTGGACGCCGATTACGCAGGCTTTGTTTCCCGCGAGCTTCAGCTTGAAGCGGTCTGCCGAGAAATTCCTGATATTGACGCTGCCACGCACGGTGGAAATGTCGGCGAAGGTCAGTTCCGGCAGATAGCGTCCCTCTTCGGCGACCAGCTCGCCGCCGATAAAGACCCGATGCACATGAAAATCCTTCAGGTCGTCCAGCAGCACGACGTCCGCCCGTCTCCCCGGCGCGATGGCGCCGCGGTCGTACAGACGGAATGCTTCCGCCGCGTTCAGCGTTGCCATGCGGACAGCCGTCACGGGGTCAAAGCCTTCCTCGACGCAAATGCGGAGATGATGGTCGATATGTCCCTCGGCAAAAACGGTTTTCGGCTGCCGGTCGTCCGAGCAGAACATCGCGCGGCGGCTGCTCGCTTCGGTGACGCCTTTGAGCAGCGCGCGAAGGTCGTGGCAGGCAGAGCCTTCCCGCAGCAGCGCGTACATCCCTTTGGAAATACGCTCCCTGATTTCTTCCGGCGTCCGGCATTCGTGGTCGCCAAGGATGCCCGCGCTGGCGTAAGCGTTAAGGTCTTTGCCGGACAGCCCGGGCGCGTGGCCGTCGACGATCTTTCCCATGCTGCGGGCCAGCGTCAGCTTGTCCAGCGCCGCGTCGTCGGCTCGGATGACGCCGGGCATATTCATGAATTCTCCCAGCCCGAAAATGCGCTCGTCCGCGAGCAGTTCCTTCATGTCTTCCGCGTCGAGTTTTGCCCCCGCGTCCTCGAAGGCCGTGGCGGGAACGCAGGAAGGCATCGCGTAAATAATATTGAGCTTCGTTCCTTTCGCCGCTTCCAGCATATAGCGCAGGCCGTCGAGCCCGCAGACGTTTGCGATTTCGTGCGGGTCGGCGATGATGGTGGCGGCGCCGTGGGGGACGAGCATCCGCCCCGCCTGCTCCGGGCTGACATAGGACGATTCGATATGGATATGCGCGTCGATGAAGCCCGGCGCGGCAAAGCGTCCCTCCGCGTCAATGGTTACGCGTCCCTCGCAGCCGGCGTCCGTGCCGACAATCACGCCGTCCACAACGGCAATCTCGCCCGACTCGATCTCCCCGGTAAAGACGTTGACAATCCGGCAGTTCCTGATCACGAGGTCCGCCGTTTCCCGGCCCGCCGCCGCGCCGATCCGCCGCCTGAGCGCTTCTTTTTCCGTCATGATGCTTGGCATTATTTATCCGCACTTTCTGTACGTATTAGATTTCATCTTCCTCCAGCAGCAGCTTCGTGAACGCGGAACGGCTGATTACGCCCGCGAGCTTCCCGTTCTCCGTGACGAAGACGCGCTTGATCTGCTTGTTGAACATCATGTTTCCGACTTTTTCCAGGCTGTCCGACACATCGACAGTCAGCGCCGGCGCGGTCATGACTTCTTCGGCGGTCCTGCCCATGTATTTCCGGATCGTGTCCCGGTGTTTTTTCTCACGATCGGGGTCCATGCCCCAGAGCATTGTCCAGACGCTCGGCTCGTTCGGCTTGATTTGCTTCCGCATCAGGTCGAGCTCGCTGACGACGCCGAGCACATATCCCTGCGCGTCCACCACGGGGAGTCCCGAGATGTCATGATCCAGCATCAGCTTGGCGATGTCCTTGACCGGAGTGTCCTCCTTGAGTGTTACGAGCTCTGTTTTCATTACTTCTTTCGCAAGCATTTTGACTGCCTCCATTTTGTAGAATCTCTTGCATATACATTATATTATTCGAGAATAAATGCGCGTTTCCTGCTTTTTTTTGAAAACGCGCACGGATCCTCCTCATATTGGAAGTTCAGCGTCCCTCGCATTCATACGGCTCCAGGAACAGCCCCGCTTTCTCGAACTTTTTCAGGATGAAAAAGATGTGGGCGGGAAAAGCGCCTGTTTCCTCTGTCAACTCCTCTGCGACGTCGCAGGCGGTCTTGCCTCCTGCCTGCAGTTTGTCCAGTATATCCTGATATAGGGCGGGCGAGAGGGCGTCCGCGCCCCGGAATTCCAGCCGGAACTTGTCCGAATGGAAGCATTCGACGCCTTCCTCTGTCTTGCGGAAGGAAATGGAAGGACGGAGAAACAGCGGCTGCTCCTTCGGGAACTCCGGCTGCATATAGCGGTCGATCATGGAGAGGAGCACTTGCTTGAAATCGTCGAGGTCGGAGAAAAACTCCTTCGCGACACGAAGCTCCCCCGTGGGATGAGCTTTCGACGCGCCGCAGGGCGTAATCAGGCGGACGGAACGCTCCGCCATGTTGACGATGAAGCCGCTGACGCAGGAGATGGTGTTGCCGTCCCCTTCATCCACATGAAGCGTGTCGTTTTCGCGGGCGCGGCCCGCGTTGGCGAACTTGTTTTGCGGCGCCTCGGTGAACTGGGGCAGCAGCTCGACGCAAGTCAGTTCCTCCGGCGTGAAGGTCTCATAGATTTTGTGCAGGATGTCGAGGCTTAAAACGGAAAACCGATGGATCCGCCGGTATTTTTTCAGCGCGTCCGAGAGGAAGGCACGGGTGCGCTCCGGTTTCCGCATGGAGATCGCGGTGGTGAGCTGCGGGACGATGCCGAAGATCTCGAAAAAGTCGTCGACGAATCTTTCATAGTCGGGATTGTCGAGCGGCTCGGTGGCGTAGTAGCAGGTGCCCTGTCCCGCCGCGTCGCCGAGAGTTTCCTTCGCGAAGTCGAGGACGCCTTTCCAGAGTTCGGCGTCTTCGTCGTAACGGCAAACCTTTTGGAGCCGCGGCGCCATGAGACCGCAGAACGGGCATCCCACCGAGCATCCGAGGTCCAGCTCATAGGTCATCGGCACATGGATCAAGGAACGGTTCCGCGCGCCGAATTCAGCCCAGCAGCGGTTGATTTGGCGGCTCCGCCACGCGCGGAACGCCGGATGCTTCGGCACGCAGAACTCTTTTATCATGCGCTCGCGCTCCGTCACCTTTTCACGGATGAAGCCCCGGTATCGCCGCACGGTTCGGGGAAGCTCCGCGGGCGGCGTCTTTTGGTATTTCACCGCCGTATCGTGGTCGGCAAGGATTTTCACCGCCAACGCGTCGACGGAAAGGTCGTGGGCGGCCAATGTCTCTTCCGGCGCGGCGAGGAATCGTTCCCGAAAGCCCGGCTCCATGGTCCAGAGCTCCAGCGCCCGCTTCGTCTCCGCCACTTCGCGGATATATTCCCGGTCGGCGGTCTGCGGATTCACGATCGTCTTGATTTCAAATTCGCTCATGGCTGTCTCCTGTGGGGGTAAGATTTGTAAAAGAAAAAGCAGCGACGGCGAAAATTGCCGCCGCCGCTTTTTGCATTAGATTACAACGGCCACGAGGACAACCTCGGCGTCCACCGCGACGGTCGTCGTCGCTTCCACCGCTTCGACCAGGGTGGATACGACTTCCGCCGTTTGGTACATATCCGTCTCCGTTTCGGCGCTCCCCGGATCGCCGCCGGCCACCATTTTCAGCTCGGCTTTCGTCAGGGACTTTGGCGACGCCGGGAGAACGATATAGCGGATGTCGTCGGTGTTTTGGAGAATGCGGACTTCCATGCCCTCCGGAATCACGTGGTTTTTCTTCTCCACCCGGTTCAATAAGCGCTTTGTCAGATTCTGCACGGCGGCTTTCGTTTCCGCGTGGGGCAGCACCAGGTACTCGACCAGCTTCGGCGCTTCGATGACCTTATAGGTCACGCCCTCTTCCAGGACGAAGCCCGCTTCGGCCAGCACGCCTTCCGGGTCCTCGAGGAAGCGCTTCTTGTAAGCCTCGTCCTCCCAACACTTGGCGACGACCTCGCCGTACTTCACCGGATTGTTCTTTCTGTCAGCCATTTTGTATCATCCTTTCTTTGGATTGAAATAAGAATTGTATCTCATAGCGCCCGTATTGCTTGTAGGCGATTATGACAAATGATTATCCCAGATTGTGCCGGAACAGCCAGCCAGCCAGCGGGAAGGTCACGGCGGCGACGGCCAGCATCGGCACGAAATTCCGCGCGACGGCGGAAAGGCCGCAGCCCTCCAAATAGATGCGCCGCACCGCTTCGAGGGCGAAACGGAGCGGATCGGCGTAGGTCAGGATTTGCAGGATCTCGGGCATGTTCGCCACCGGCGTTGCGATGCCGGAAAGCAGGATCATCGGCATCAGCAGCAGGAAGCAATAGACCATGACCTGCTGCATGGTGGACGAGATGGCGGAAATGGAAAGCCCCATGCCCGTGCAGCTCAGCGTGAAGACGAAGAGCACCGTCAAAAGCGCCAGCGGATTCCCCGCCATCGGGACCTGGAACCAGAACCGGCAAATCAAGAGCACCAGCGTGGACTGGATCATGCCCATCAGCACCGGCACCGCCGCCTTGCCGATCAGAATGACGGTCGGGGACAAGGGCGTCACCAAGAGCTGGTCGAAGGTGCCCTGCTCCCGCTCCCGCGCCACGGACAGGCCGCTCAGGATCAACACCTGATTGAAGGCCAGCATCGCGATCATCGACGGCAGGAACGACCAGCGGGTAATCAAATTCGGGTTGTACCAGGAGATGGTTTCCAGCGCCACGGCGACCGCCTTCGGGTTGCGCTCCGCGTTGAAAGCGGCGGCGATGCGCTCGACGTAGCTGCTGGCGGCGTTGGCGGTCACGGTGTTCCGCCCGTCGGTGATGACCTGGATGGGCGAGGGCTCCCCCCGGTTCAGTTTGCTCTCGAAGTCCGAAGGAATGGAAATAGCCAGCATGGCTTCGCCGCTGTCGATGGCGTCCGCAATCTCGCCGGAATTGGAGAGGGTCCGCACGCGCCGGAAGGCTGGGGAACCGTCGATGTCCGTCTCAAAATCCGCCGCCGCCGAGCTGTGGCTCATATCCAAAACGGCGTAAGGCGCGAGATCCAAATCATAGGTCGCCGTGTAGCCGAACAGCATGCTTTGTATGAGCACCGGCACGATCAGGATGAACTTCGTCCGGGGGTCGCTGAGGGTGGCCAAAAGTTCCTTCCGCATCATCCAGCGCACTTTTTCGATATAATTTTTCCACGCGTCCAATCATTCCACCTTCTTTCGCGTGACGAGGAACGCCATCCCCAAAAGCAGCACGGCGTATCCGGCGAGAATCACGCAGTTCTTCCCGATCAGCGGCCAGTTGTTGCCCGCCAGGAACAGGGATTTCAACAGCTCCAGATAATAGGTGGAGGGCAGCGCGTGGCCCACCGCCGCCACCCACGCCGGGACGCTCCTGAGGTCGAAAAGGAAGCCCGAGAGCATCATGGCGGGCAAGAGACTCAGCACGAGGGAGACTTGGCTGGCCAAGAATTGGCTTTTCGTGGCGGCGGAAATCAGGAGCCCAATGCCGAGGGCCACGAAGAGATACAGCACCGACGAGATCACCAACATGATAAAGGAGCCGTGGAGCGGCACACCGTAGAGGAAGCGGGACGCTATCAGGCAAAGGAAGAATCCCAGCATCGCGATGCAGAAATAAGGGATCATCTTTGCCAGCAGCAGTTCCTCCT
>JAGAZS010000380.1 GCA_017939945.1 Schwartzia sp. (in: firmicutes) | reverse complement strand
CCCCGGCAAGGGCACGGAATTCATCATCCGCTTCCGGCTGCGGCTGGCGCCGGAGCTGGCCGAGGAAGAGGCAAAAAAGGAAGCGGCGCGGCAGGAAGAAGAACCCGCCGCCGACAGCGGCGCTCCCGCTTTCGCCGGAAAGAAACTGCTCCTCGTGGACGATCTCGACGTCAACCGCGAGATCGCGAAAATGCTCCTGATGGGCGCGGGCTTCGATGTGGACACGGCGGAGAACGGCAAAGAGGCCGTGGACAAGGTCGCCGCGTCGCAGCCGGGCGAATACAGCGCGGTACTGATGGATATCCAGATGCCGATCATGAACGGCTACGAGGCGACGAAGGCGATCCGCGCGCTGCCGGACGAAGCGCTGGCCCGCGTGCCGATTCTCGCCATGACCGCCAGTGCCTTCAGCGAGGACGTGGCGAAGGCGAAAAGCGAAGGCATGGACGGCCATATCGCGAAACCGATCGATATACCGCAAATGATGGCGACCTTGGCGGAGATAGTTAAAAAATAAAGTGAAGATACGAGGAAAGGACTGTGACAGCATGAGCGAAAAAATCCTTCCCGCGCAGACGGACGGGGGCGCGACGACGATGCTTGACGCGTTTCGGCGCATGGCGGAGAGCATGCCGGGCGGTTTCTTCATTTATCGCGCCGACGAGGACGAGACGATTCTCTATATCAACGACGTGATGCTGGACATTTTCGGCTGCAAGACGGAAAAAGAATTCCGGGCGCTGACCGGCGGAACGTTCAAGGGAATCGTCTACCCCGACGACCTGCACGACGTGGAATCGTCGATTCTCCGGCAGGTCGACAACGCCGAGCAAAACGACAAGCGGCTGGATTATGTGAAATACCGCATCAAAAGGAACGACGGCGAGATCCGCTGGGTGGACGACTACGGCCGCCTCGTCCGCACCGAGGAAGGCGAGGACGTCTATTACGTCTTTATCCGCGACATCACCGAAAGCTGCGTCGCGCAGGAGGAAAGCCGCCGCCGCGCGCGGGTCATCGAGGGCCTTTCCTTCGGCTATTCGTCCATTTTCCTTTTGAATTTCAATACGGGCAGCATGCGCCCCTACCGGCAGGAAAACGATTATTTCAACAGGATCGTCTCGGAGCTGGAAACGGAAGGGGAAACCAACCCCGATTTCCGCCGCGTACTTTCCGAATACGCGTCGCATTTCGTGCTGCCGGAGGACCGGGCGTTTTTCTCCCGCCAAACGAACGCCGCGCATATCATGGAACGCCTTTCTTCCGTGCCGGCCTATACCGTGACATACCGCTGCAAAGGCAGGAACCGCGCCCCCGTCTATATGGAAATGTCCGTCGTCCGCGTCTATGACGAGGAAAACCCGAACGGCGCGGTCATGGGATTCCGCAACGTGACGGAACACATCGCCCGCGTCCAGCGCGAGCTTTCGAAAAAGATGGAAATCGAGGCGGAGCTGGACCGCGAGAAACGCGCCAACGAAATCAAGTCCTCTTTCCTGTTCAGCGTCTCCCACGACATCCGCACGCCGATGAACGCGATCACGGGCTTCACGACGCTGGCGAAAAACCACATGGACGAACCGAAGCTTTTGGAGGAATTTCTCGGCAACGTCGAAGAGGCAAGCGGGCACCTGATGTCGCTGATCGACAACCTCCTCGAAATGAGCAGCCTGTCCCGAGATAATTTCACACTGGACGAGCTGCCGGCCAGCCTCGACGACGAAATCGCCGCCGTGATCGACATGTTCCTGCCGCAGGCCGAGGCAAAGAAAATCGAGCTGAAAGCCGACGTGAACCTGCCGCCCGCCGACGTACTGCTGGACACGGTGCGGTTCCGCCGCCTGATGAGCAATCTCGTCGACAACGCGATAAAATACACGCCGGAAGGCGGCCACGTCACCATCTCCGCGAAACGGAAATTCGCTTCCGGCTCCGGCTACGCACGATACGAATTCGCCGTCTCCGACGACGGCGAAGGCATGGCGGAAGGGTTTTTGCGGCGCGTCGGCAATGTCTTCGAGCGCGAGAAGACCTCGACGGAATCGGGCTACCTCGGCACGGGGCTCGGCCTCGCGATTACGAAGAAAATCCTCGACCTGATGGGCGGCTCGATGGAGATCGAAAGCGAAAAGGGGAAAGGCTCGACATTCACGGTCTCGATAGCGCTGAAGCAGGCCGGAGCGGCACGGAAGCAGCTTTCGCCCGATTCGGACAATAAAGCCGCGGCGAGGGCGGACGGCAAGTACCGCTTGCTGCTGGCCGAGGACATGGGCGTCAACCGCCTGCTGGCCGAAGCCATGTTGATGGAATCCGGCTTCGAGGTCGAGTCGGTGCCGGACGGCTGCGACGCGTTGGACGCCGTCGAAAACCACCCCGAAAATTATTACGACGCGGTGCTGATGGACGTCCAAATGCCGATCATGAACGGCTACGAAGCGACGCGGCGCATCCGCGCCCTGGGCCGCGAAGACACGAAAAAGTTGCCGATCATCGCGCTCAGTGCCAACGCCCGGGAGCAGGACAAGCGCGCCAGCCTTGAAAGCGGCATGAACGCCCATATGGCGAAGCCCTTCGACCTCGCGGTCCTGGTCGACGTACTGAACGAGGAAATCGCGACAGCCAGGACCGAATAGAGGCGAAAGCACCGCATTAAAAGGAGAATGCTGACCATGACACTTGACGACATACTCCACGGCACAAAGTACAACATGGAGCGATTCACCGACGACAACAAAAAAGCGTTGCTTGCCCGCACTACCACAAAGAACGTGCGCGGCAAAGAAACGCTCTATGTGATGT
>JAGAZS010000379.1 GCA_017939945.1 Schwartzia sp. (in: firmicutes) | reverse complement strand
TTCCTGCCTTCGGCGGACGGCAGCGGCGTCAGCCCGAATTTCATCGAGAAATTCGTGGAGGGCGTGCAGTGCGACTACACGATGGTGGGCACCGAGGACGACAAGAAGCTGGTACGGCTCATGTGGGCCTATGATATTTATTTCGCTTGGACGCTCCAAAAGATACAAGAGCGAGGGTATCTGGAAAAATTGATCCGTTGCCTGCCGAAAGGCGAAAAGGTCGAGCGCGGCGTAGCGCGACTGCGCGGATATGTGCGGGACAAGTTGAGGGAAAAGGATGACATCGGGTTCCAAAGCTCGCACGAGTGCGGAAAAATGGGGGAGAATTGAACGATGGCGGAAAACATGGCGTCAAATTTTGTGGAAAATATCATCGAAGGCGACTTGAAAAGCGGAAAATACGTCCCGGAGGAAATCCATACACGGTTTCCGCCGGAGCCAAACGGCTATCTGCATATCGGCCACGCGAAGTCGATTTGCTTGAATTTCGGCCTTGCGCAGCGGTTCGGCGGCAAGTGCAACCTGCGATTTGACGACACGAACCCGACGAAGGAAGATACTGAGTACGTCGATTCTATCCAGGAAGACGTCAAGTGGCTTGGTTTTACTTGGGACGACCGCCGGTTTTACGCTTCCGATTATTTTGAGAAGCTGTACGAATATGCGGTGGAGCTGATCAAACGCGGGAAGGCGTTCGTCTGCGACCTGTCCGCCGAAGAAATCCGCGCCTATCGCGGCACATTGACAGAGCCGGGAAAGGAGAGTCCGTACCGCAACCGCAGCGTTGAGGAAAATCTCGATTTATTTGCGCGGATGAAAGCCGGGGAATTCCCCGACGGCTCCCATGTCCTGCGCGCGAAAATTGACATGGCGTCGCCGAACATCACGATGCGCGACCCGGTGCTGTATCGCATCGCACATACGGCGCATCATCGCACCGGCGAAACGTGGTGTATCTATCCGATGTACGATTTTGCACACCCATTGTCCGACGCCATCGAGAACATCACGCATTCCGTCTGCACGTTGGAATTTGAGGATCATCGCCCGTTGTACGATTGGCTTTTGGAGTCTCTGGGCTTCGATGTGAAGCGACCTCACCAGTACGAGTTCGCGCGTCTGAATTTGACAAATACGGTGATGAGCAAGCGCAAGCTCCGCCAGCTTGTCGAAGAAGGCTATGTTTCCGGCTGGGACGATCCACGGATGCCGACGATTTCCGGCCTGCGGCGACGCGGATATACGGCGGCGGCAATCCGCGATTTCTGCGAACGCATCGGCGTCGCGAAAAGCAACAGTCTTGTCGATGTGGCGATGCTGGAACACTGCGTCCGCGAGGATTTGAACGAGAACGCGGATCGCGTGATGGCTGTCTTGGAGCCGCTAAAGGTCGTCATAACGAATTATCCGGAAAGTCAGACCGAGTATCTTTTGGCGGAAAACCATCCGACGCGCGGCGGACATCGGTATGTGCCTTTCTCCCGCGAAATTTACATTGAGCAGGAGGATTTCATGGAGGAGCCGCCGAAAAAGTTTTTCCGCTTGAAGCCGGGCGGCGAGGTTCGTCTGAAGCACGCCTATATCATCAAGTGCGAGGAAGTCGTGAAGGACGAGGCGGGCAACGTTGTTGAGCTACGATGCATCTACGATCCTGACTCGAAGAGCGGCGGCGCAACGGCGGGGCGGAAGGTCAAGGGGACGCTCCATTGGGTGGATACGAAAGCGGCAATCAAGGCGGAGGTTCGTCTTTACGATTACCTTTTGACTACGGATGAAAACGGGAACGTTCCTGACGATTTTCTTGCACATTTGAATCCGAACTCTTTGCGCGTATTGAAGGACGCGCTGGTTGAGCCAAGCGTGCGTTATACTGCCGAGGGGACGCGATACCAATTCCTGCGGAAGGGATATTTCTGCGTGGATCGGGACACGACGCCGGATCATCTTGTGTTCAACGAAGTGGTCGGATTGAAAGATACATGGGGCAAGGTGAAGGGATAAATGGCGAAGATGCCGAAAATACCGAGAAATCTCTCGGATAAGGATATGTTCAAAGGTTGGCAGGAAGAGCCGACTATCGAGGAAGCGATGCTGCAGGCGGCGGAGCCGAAAAAGTCGGCGTCGAGTCCGCAACCCAAACGGACGCCGGAAAAACGCGACGGCGCCTATCAGACGTACTTGTCGCAGGACGCTATCGACACGATGGAAAAGCTGTTGCTGGAAATCAAGCTGGACTTTTTCAAGCAAGGCATATCGGACTACCGCATAAACGTCCGACGCGAAGGAAACAATATTCTTTTGGAACACGTCCCCGCGGATGGGAAAAATATAAAGAAATAACGGAGGCAAGGCCGAAATGGAGAAGTACAACCCGAAGGAAATCGAGCAGAAGTGGCAGAAGAAGTGGGCGGAGGAGGAGACCTACAAGACGGAGGCCGACGCCTCGCTGAAAAAGTATTACGTCCTTGAAATGTTCCCGTACCCGTCGGGGAATCTCCACATGGGGCACGTCCGCAATTATTCCATCGGCGACGTGTTGGCGCGGTACAAGCGCATGGCGGGATTTAATGTGATTCACCCGATGGGTTACGACGCCTTCGGCATGCCGGCAGAAAATGCCGCTATCAAGCACGGCGTCCGTCCGTCGGACTGGACTTTCTCCAATATCGAAAACATGACGCGTCAGCAGCAGACGATGGGGCTTTCCTACGACTGGGACCGCGAGGTTGAGACCTGCCGTCCTGATTATTACCACTGGACGCAATGGTTGTTCGAGCTTTTCTACAAGCGCGGCCTTGCGTATAAAAAAGCGGCGTCTGTCAATTGGTGTGACACTTGCGGTACGGTGCTGGCCAATGAGCAGGTCGTGGACGGCAAGTGCTGGCGCTGCGATTCCGAGGTGCATAAGAAGAGTCTTTCCCAGTGGTTCCTGAAAATTACCGATTACGCCGACGAGCTTCTGAAGGACCTCGAGCTTTTGAAGGGGTGGCCGGAGCGCGTCAAGACAATGCAGGACAATTGGATCGGACGCAGCGAAGGCTTGGAGTTTGCCTTTGATTTCCCTGCTGTCGGCGAAAAGATTCCCGTTTACACCACGCGCCCGGACACGGCCTTCGGCGTCACGTTCCTCGCACTGGCGGCGGAGCATCCGCTGGTGGAAAAAATCTGCAAAGACAATCCGAAAGCGGCGGATATCAAAGCATTTTGCGAGAAGGCGCGCAATCAGTCTGAAATGGAGCGTACTTCCGAGACATCGGAGAAGGAAGGTATTTTCACCGGACTTTGCTGCGTGAATCCGTTCAACGGAAAAGAAGTGCAGATATGGGTTACGAACTATGTGCTGGCCGAGTATGGTACCGGCGCGGTCATGGGCGTGCCGGCGCACGATCAGCGCGACTGGATGTTCGCGACGAAATACGGCATTCCGAAAATCCTGACTATCCAGCCGAAGGGACAGACGCTGAACCTTTCGGAAATGGACGCCGCCTATGTGGAAAAGGAAGGCGTGCTGGTCAACTCCGAAAAGTTCGACGGCATGGAAATGCACGCGGCTTTGAGCGCGATCATGGACGAGGCGGAAGCAAAGGGCTTCGGCAAACGCCGTGTTAATTACCGCCTGCGCGACTGGCTGATTTCCCGCCAGCGGTATTGGGGAGCGCCGATTCCGATTATCCACTGCCCGAAATGCGGCGAGGTGCTGGTGCCGGAAGAGGAGCTTCCCGTTCGGCTACCGGAAAATGTAAAATTCGAGCAGGGAGCGGTTTCACCGCTGGCCCAGTGCGAGGAGTTTGTCAACGTCAAGTGCCCGAAGTGCGGTGGCGACGCGAAGCGCGAAACCGACACGATGGACACCTTCATCTGCTCGTCGTGGTACTATCTGCGCTATACCGACCCGCACAACGAAAAAGAGCCCTTTGGCAAGGATAAGGTCAATTACTGGGGGCCGGTGGATCAATACATCGGCGGCATTGAGCACGCGATTTTGCATCTTCTCTATTCGCGCTTCTTTACGAAGGTTTTGCGCGACGCGGGGCTGGTGGATTTCGACGAGCCGTTCACGAATCTTTTGACGCAGGGCATGGTCATCAAGGACGGCGCGAAAATGTCGAAGTCGAAGGGCAATGTCGTCTCGCCGGAGGAAATTATCGCGAAGTACGGCGCGGATACGGCTCGGCTCTTTATCCTCTTTGCGGCGCCGCCGGAGCGCGATCTCGAATGGAGCGATCAAGGCGTTGAAGGCGCTTGGCGTTTCCTGAACCGTGTCTGGCGTATCGTCGGGCAATTCGCGCCCTTGGTCAAGGAAGGAAAAGATGATTACGACGTTTCGAAGCTGACGAAGGAGGAGATTGCACTTCGCCGAGTTCTGCATCAGACTGTCGCAAAGGTTACCGACGACGTGGAGAATCGCTTCACATTCAACACGGCGATCAGCTCGATTATGGAGCTTGTCAACGAGCTTTATACCTTCCAAGAGGTTGAGAATGTCAATGCGGGGCTTGTCCGCGAGGTCGTGCTCGGTCTCGTCAAGCTGTTGGCGCCGTTCTCGCCGCATATCACCGAGGAGATGTGGAACGAGATCGGCGGCGAGGGCAGCGTTCACGCGCAGAAGTGGCCGACTTTTGACAAGGAAGCCATGAAGGAGGACGAGGTCGAGATTGTGCTGCAAATCAACGGCAAGGTGCGTGACCGCATCGTCGTCCCCGCGGAGCTGGATAAAGCCGCGATGGAAAAAGCGGCGTTGGCGCAGCCGAAGGTGCAGCAGTATACCGAGGGCAAGACCGTAGTAAAGGTCGTTGCCGTGCCGGGCAAGCTTGTCAATATCGTAGTGAAGTAAATACATTCGAAAATATACGGAAGGCAGGGAGTTTTCATGGCGGAAACGATTTGGTCTGTTTTTCCCCCGGTTTTGACGATTGTGCTGGCATTGGTGACGAAGGAAGTATATATGTCGCTTTTGATCGGCATTTTCTCCGGGGCGATTCTGTATTCCAATTTCAATGTCATTCAAGCGATCTTGGCGATGTTTGCGGTCATGGAGGAAAAGGTCGGCGGTAATGTCAATATCCTCGTGTTCCTCGTGGTCCTCGGCATTCTCGTCGCTGCGATTTCACGTTCCGGCGCGACGGAAGCTTATGGAAAATGGGCGGGGAAACGAATCCATGGCAAGCGCAGCGCATTGTTCCTGACCGCTCTGCTTGGCATCATTATCTTTATCGACGATTATTTTAACTGTCTGACGGTGGGGACGGTTATGCGGCCGATTACCGACCGATTCAAGGTCTCGCGGGCGAAGCTCGCGTATATTATCGACGCGACGGCGGCGCCGGTCTGCATTCTCGCGCCGGTTTCGAGCTGGGCGGCGGCGGTCGGCTCGTCTTTGCCGGAGGGGACTTCGATTGACGGCTTCGCGTTGTTCCTTCGGACAATTCCCGTCAATCTCTATGCGATTTTGACGATGCTGTTCATGCTTTTTATCGCATGGACGGGGCGGGACTTTGCGACGATGGGAGAAGTTGTCCGTAAAAATCGTGAAGAATTTATTGTGTCGAAGGAATATGAGGAAGAAGTCGTAAAAAATGAAACGGCGGCGCTCGGACAAGGAACGGTGCTCGACCTGATCCTTCCGATTGTTGTGCTGATCGGCGCCTGCATTTTTGGAATGCTTTACACCGGTGGCATCATGGAAGGAAAATCCATTGCCGACGCTTTTGCCGACTGTGATTCGGCGAAGGCGCTCGTGCTCGGTTCTTTCATTTCCTTCGTGTTCGTTGCTCTCCTGTATTTGCCGCGCGGTGTGCTTCGTTTTGATCAATTCTGCGAGTGTTTTGTGCTGGGCTTCAGGGCGATGGTTCCGGCTGTGTTCATTCTTTGCCTCGCTTGGACCATGTCGGGCATTGTCAGCGATAAATACTTGAATCTCGGCGGTTACGTCGGCCATCTTGTTCAGATGAATTCCTCGGTTGGGCTTTTCCTTCCGGCAATTTTCTTCGTTGTCGCAGGATTCCTGGCGTTTTCCACCGGAACATCTTGGGGTACCTTCGGCATCTTGATCCCGATTGCCGTGGCTGTCGTCGGATTGGAGCAGTGTGAACTGTTGGTGCTTATGGTGGCGGCGGTACTTTCCGGCGCTGTGGCAGGCGATCACGCTTCGCCGATTTCTGACACTACGATTCTCGCGTCGGCGGGCGCCCAGTGCCATCATATCGAACATGTCAGCACGCAGATTCCCTATGTGCTTCTCGTATGCGGCTGTAGCTTTGTCGGCTATGTAGTGGACGGTTTCACGAAAAACGGATTTGCGGGTCTCGTGGTCGGCGTCGTCCTTCTGGCACTTTGCTGCCTTGCAATCCGCTCAAAATGCGAGCCGGTTGAGGTGGACGAAGAATAAAGAATGATTCAGAAAAGATATTTGAAAGGAGAAATACGTTGCTTGTCGGCGTATTGCAAAACGGCGACGGTTTGGGTATAATTAACCATGTGATGCTTCAGCGGAGAAAAGAGAGAAATTCGCGGAGCGTCGTCCATTGGGAAGTTTAAAAGATGGAGGGGAAGGTATGAACATGAAGAAATTGTTTTCGGCGCTGATGATAGCTGTCATCGCTTGCGGTGTTTTGGCAGGATGCGGCGGAGGCCAAAAACCGGCGGAGAAGAAGGAAGAGACAAAGCCGATTGTGCTCGGTCTCGATGACAATTTCCCGCCGATGGGGTTTGTTGACGAAAACAACAAGATTGTCGGTTTCGATATCGACCTTGCGACAGAGGCCGCGAAGCGTCTGAATACGAAGGTCGAGTTCAAGCCGATTGACTGGGCGAGCAAGGAAGCGGAGCTGAAAAGCGGTCGCGTCGATATGCTCTGGAACGGTCTCGACATCACTGAAAAGCGCAAAGAGAATATCTTGTTCAGCGATCCGTACATGAACAACCGTTTCATTATCTTCCGTGCAGTGGGCAAAAACGAGGACATAAAGGGCGAGGCCTCATTGGCCGGCAAGATTGTCGCCACGCAGAGCGGCGGCGGCACCATCGAGGACTATCTGGACGGAAAGCCGGAGTTGACCGGAACCTTCAAAGAATTCAAGAAGTACCAGGATTACCTGTCGGCGTTCATGGATCTTGAGAACGGGCGTATTGATGCGGTGGTTTGCGACGAGATTATTGGTCGTTATTACATGAGCAAGCACCCGAAAAAGCTGGAAGCCGTTGATGTTACGGTCGGACCGTCGGCGCAGTTCGGCGTGGGCTTCCGTAAGGATGACAAGGCGTTGCGCGACAAGGTGCAAAAGGTGCTCGACGAGATGCGCAAGGACGGCACAATGGCGAAGATTTCTCAGAAGTGGTTCGCTGCCGATATTACAAAGATTGACAAAAAATAAGGAGCAACAAAGAAGGACTGTCGCGTAGATTCAACAGGATGAGGCGGCAGTCCTTTTCCTTTTATGAAGCGATTAGGTGTTTTTGTGTCCTGTGGGCAGGAGGCAATATGAAGGAATCGGAATTCGTACGTCATATACGTCTGGCGGGAGGACGCATCGCCGTCGTCGGCGGATGGGTGCGCGATTCTTTGCGCGGAGTGGAGCCGAAGGACAAGGATTATGTCATATCCGGGGTTGTCGAGGATAAATTTATTTCGCTGTTTCCGGAGGCGCAAAAGGTTGGGCGCTCTTTTCCAGTGTTCCTGCTTTGCATCGACGGACATTCCTGCGAGGTTGCGTTTGCAAGGACAGAACGGAAAACAGGGAAGGGGTATCGGGGATTTTGCGTCCAATCGAATCCGGACGTCACATTGGAAAATGATCTTTCGCGCCGTGATACGACAATCAACGCGATGGCACTGGAGCTTTTTGCGGATGGAACCCCATCGCAACTGATCGATCTTTTCGGCGGGAAAGAAGACGTCGGGCGCGGCATCATCCGCGCTGTTTCAAGCTGCTTTACCGAGGATCCTGTACGTTCGTTAAGGGCGGCGCGGCAGGCGGCGGAGTTCGGCTATGACATTGCGCCATGCACTATCCGATATATGCGGTTATGCAGGGAGGAATTGGCGGGAGAGCCGCAGGAACGGATTTTCGCGGAGTTGTCGCGTGCGCTTGCCGCGCCGCGTCCGTCCGTTTTTTTCCGTTCGCTTTTGTCAGCGGATTTACTGGATTTGATATTTCCTGAGATTTTCGCGTTAATCGGCAAGACGCAACCGCGGGAATTCCATCCCGAAGGGGACGCATTCGAGCATACAATGGCGACAGTGGATGCGGTAGCTCGTCGGACGGAAAATCTCGTCGTACGCTTTGCGGCGCTTGTGCATGACATCGGGAAAGGAGTGACGCCGGAGGAACTTTTGCCTCACCATTACGGCCATGAGGTGAAGGGCCTTACGGTATTGGAGCAATGGGACTGCCGTATGGGATTCCCGAAGCTTTGGCGCCGCGTTGCGGATTTTGTCATTGCGGAGCATATGCGCGCTCCCCGCCTTAAAAAGCCGGGGAAAATCGCGGATTTTCTTATACGTCTCTCCAAATTGCCTGTGCCCGCAAAGGAGGTTTTGCATATATTTTTTGTGGATCATGGCGATTTACCGTACTATTTGGAACAGCATCAGGTGCTTATCGACAAGCTGCTTTCCGTAAGCGGAAACAATGCTCCCGATATTCTTCACGGCGAGGAAATCGGAGCATGGATACGCGACCAAAGGACGCGGTGCATACGGGACGAGAGAAAGAAATGGCTCAATCAGGAAAATAACTGATATATGAGCGTGAAACCGTGCCCTTCATCTTTACTTTTTTTGGCGGGGAAATTATAATAGAAAGGCAGAAAATCCAATTTTAAGCAAAAGGAGATACGATTCATGGAAAAAACATTGGTATTGGTAAAGCCTGACGCGTTTAAGGCGGGACATACGGGCGACATCATCAAAATTTACGAGGACGCAGGGCTTCGCCTTCTCGCGGTGCGGATGATGAAGATGACGAAGGAAGTTGCGGCAAAGCATTACGAGGAGCACATCGGGCGTCCGTACTACGCGGAACTGGAGAGCTTCATGACATCCGGTCCAATTCTGGCAATGGTGCTTGGAGGCGAAAATGCCATCGCGAAGGTTCGCGACATCAACGGCAAGACCGATCCGAAGGAAGCGGCGGAGGGAACGATCCGCAAGCTGTATGCGGCGAGCAAGGGAGAGAACGCCGTCCACGCTTCGGACAGCCCGGAGAGCGCGGCGCGTGAGATTCACATTTTCTTCAATGAGACGGAGATTTTTGACTGATCATTAGATAATAAATATTTTTTGAACGAGGTGAAAGAGCATGGGCGTTTACACGAAAACAGGAGATAAGGGACAGACGAGCCTTTATACGGGACAGCGCGTGGACAAGGATTCGCTTCGCGTCGAGACATACGGCATCATTGATGAAATGAATTCCGCCCTCGGCATGGCGCGCGCGTTTTGCGAAAACAAAGAGGTCAAGCAACTGATTCTCGCGCTTCAGCGCGATATCCCGAACTTCATGGCGGATCTCGCCAGCATCGGCGCCCGTCCGATGATCAACGAGTACCATATCAAGGACATGGAAAATGAAATGGACCGTATTGAAAATGAAGTCGGTGCGCTCGGCTGCTTCCTGATTCCGGGCAGCACGAAGGGCGGCGCGATGCTCGACCTCGCGAGGACGATTGCGAGGCGTGCCGAACGTCAGATGCTTCGTCTCGCGAAAGAGGAAGAAGTTGCCGAGGTCGACCGTCTCTATATCAACCGCCTTTCGGACTATTGCTTCATGCTCATGCGCCTGGAGGAAAAGGACGTTCCGCAGGAGGAGTAAAAACTGCATCGCAGACAAAAAGCCGCTTTCTAGAGAAGGCGGTTTTTTCATGCCGTATTTCATAAGCTGACAAGGAAAAATGCTTGACAGGGAAAACGATATCCGTTATACTGTCCAACGTCGGACAGAAAACGGCGTTGTTTTGCCGTAGGTGAAGAAAAATGTTGGAAGAATTTCTGCGCCGCTCGGCGCTTTTCGATCTCTATGGCGCGCTTTTGACGGAAAAGCAGCAGAAATGTTTGTCGATGAGCTTGCTGGAGGATTATTCGCTGTCGGAAATCGGCGAGTCGCTGGGAATCTCGCGGCAGGCGGTGCATGATACGTTGCACCGTTCGGAGCAGGCGATGGAGGAGTATGAAGCTAGGCTTGGATTGCTTTCGCGCCGCGAAGCCGAGCGGGAAACGCTGACAAAGGTGTACGATGGGGTGCGGGCGTTGCACACGGACGACGAAGCGGCAAAAAATGAGCTTTTGCGGTTGCTTGTTCCGCTTGCGGGGCTGGAGGATATGAAATGATTTTTGAGGGTTTGGCAGACCGTTTGCAGGAGACGTTCAAAAAGCTCCGAAGCCACGGGAAGTTGACGGAGGATGATGTCAGCGAGGCCATGCGCGACGTTCGCATGGCGCTTTTGGAGGCGGACGTCAATTTCAAGGTCGTCAAGGATTTTGTCAAGCGCGTGAAGGAACGCGCCGTCGGGCAGGAGGTTCTTGACACGCTGACGCCTGCGCAAGCGGTGATCGGCATCGTCAATGAAGAACTGACCGCACTGATGGGCGGGGAGCAGAGTAAGCTCAATATTTCGGCGCAGCCGCCGACAATTATCATGATGGTCGGGCTGCAGGGTTCCGGCAAGACAACGACGGCGGGCAAGCTGGCGCGGATGCTGAAAAAGCAAGGAAAGCACCCGCTTCTCGTTGCGGACGACATTTACCGTCCGGCGGCTGTGAAACAGCTCCAAGTGCTTGGCGGGCAGCTCGGTATTCCCGTATTTTCAATGGAGCCGGGAACGGACGCTGTGACAATCGCGAAAAGCGCGTTGCCTTACGCGGCGTCCCATGCGCTTGACGTAGTGCTGATAGATACCGCGGGTCGGCTTCATATCAACGAGGAATTGATGCAGGAGCTTCGCTCGGTCAAGGCTGAGGTTTCGCCCCATGAGATTTTGCTTGTCGTCGACGCGATGACGGGGCAGGACGCTGTCAATGTTGCCGAGAGCTTCCACAAGGAACTGGGCGTGGACGGCGTGGCGCTGACGAAGATGGACGGTGACGCGCGCGGCGGCGCGGCGCTTTCGGTCAAGGCGGTTACGGGTTGTCCAATCAAATTCGTCGGAATGGGCGAGAAACTGGACGCATTGGAGCCGTTTTATCCTGACCGCATGGCGTCGCGGATACTCGGCATGGGCGATGTGCTCTCGCTGATTGAGAAGGCGCAGAGCGTCTACGACGCCGAGGAAGCAAAAAAGATCGAGAAAAAGCTCCGCAAAAATGAGTTCACACTGGACGATTTTCTCGACCAGCTCCAGCAAATCCGCAAGATGGGGTCTTTCGGCGACATCCTTGGGATGCTTCCGGGCATGGGCAATGTCAAAAAGCAGCTCGAAGGCGTCGATGTCGATCTCAACGGAAAAGAGATCAAGCACGTCGAGGCGAGTATTCGCTCGATGACCCCGGCGGAACGCGCCGACATCACCATTGTCAACGGCAGCCGGCGCAAGCGTATCACGATGGGTAGCGGAACCCGCGTGCAGGACGTCAATAAGGTTTTGAAACAATTTGCCGAAATGCGGAAAATGATGAAAAAGATGAAAAAATTGCAGGGCAAGGGACTTTCAAGGTTCCGCCTGCCGTTTCTCCCGTGATGAATGTCCGGGATCGTCGTTTTTCTGCTTTCTTGATATAATACCGAAGCAATTGCTTCGCTGTGCAAGGAGGTGAATGCAGATGGCAGTCAAGATTCGTTTGAACCGTATGGGGGCAAAGAAGCATCCGTTCTATCGCATCGTCGTTGCCGATTCCCGCGCGCCGCGCGACGGCCGTTTTATCGAAATCGTCGGCAATTATGATTCCACGAAGGAACCGGCAGTGGTCAATGTGGATGAGGAGAAGGTGCTCAACTGGCTCCAGAAGGGCGCGCAGCCCACAGATACGGTACGGTCGTTGCTTAGCCATAAGGGTATCATGGCAAAGTTCGACGCCTTGAAACATGCGAAAAAGCAGGAGAAGTAAGTCAGTTCTCTGCGGAGTCGTCTTTTCCCTGAGAAAGAGGAATTTACATGAAAGAGATTGTTGAAATTATTGCCAAGGCGCTAGTGGATCATCCGGATCAGGTCGTCGTCGAGGAAAAGGACGAGGAGCGTATGACCGTGTTTGAGTTGCATGTTGCGCAGGAGGATATGGGGAAGGTCATCGGCAAGCAGGGGCGTATCGCGAAGGCGATGCGGACAGTTGTCAAGGCCGCGGCCACCCGTGAGAACCAAAGGGCCACTGTGGAAATCATTTGATGAATACGCGGCAATGCGCTCTTTCATGGGCGGTTGCCGCTGTTTTTGTCGGAGCTATCCGACGGAAAAGGAGAAAGAATGGACAGCATCAGTTTGAAAATGCCGGTCACGATCAAAGCGAAACTAACGGAAAAACTCAGGAAACGTATCAGTGACGATTTGTCCCAAAAGCTGAATCAAGTTACGATGGAGCTGCAGCAGCTTGATCTTGAGGAAAAGCGGGTTATACAGGAGCAGGCGCAGGGCAATCTTCAGGCGCTTCAGGCGATTCGCCAGCATTTCGGTATGGAACGCCAGCAGCGGGAAGCATTCAAGGCGGATACGGAGCAGAAGCTTGCCGATATCGGAAAGCTTGCGCTTGGTGCGGAAATCGTGCAGGGACAGTTGGAACGCCAGGTTGAAGTGAAAGTCGGGGACGATTTTCATGCCATGATGAACGTTGAGGTCTTGATTGAAGATGGAAAAGTCATCGCCATCAGAAGCTGACCGTCGGATTATCATAGGAAAGGTTGGCGCGCCGCATGGCGTGAAAGGCGAAGTTAAGATCATTCCCATGACGGATTTTCCCGAACGGTTTGATGGGATGACGCGCTGCTTTATCGGCGACAGGCTCATAACAATCAAGGGCGTCCGCCATCAGAAAAACCATGTGCTGATGATTTTCGACGGCATTGCAAAGCGCGAGGATGCGGCGGCGCTGACTGGCACTTTTGTTTCAGTGGACCGTTCCGAAGCGATGCCGCTTAAGGAAGGCGAGTATTACACTGCGGATATTATCGGTCTCTCGGTGGAAGAAACGGATGGGACAATTCTTGGCGTCGTTACGGATGTGATTCGGACGGGAAGTAACGACGTCTATGTCGTGTCGCTTCCGGGGCGTTCGGAAGATGTTCTGGTTCCTGCGTTGAAGAAAGTGGTCAGGGAAATCTCGATAGAGGATGGGCGTATGGTGGTTTTGATGCCGGAAGTGGCTGAATGATGCGTATTGATTTTGTGTCGCTGTTTCCGTCGATGTTTTTCGGCCCCTTTGATGACAGTATCATTCGTCGTGCCAGGGACAACGGCATTCTCGATATCCATATTTTGAATCCGCGCGATTTCGCGTTTGACAGGCACAAACATGTCGATGATTCTCCCTTCGGCGGCGGCAGCGGTATGCTTCTGAAGCCGGAGCCGATGTTTCGGGCGCTGCGTTTTTTGCTGGGAACGACAAATTTCCAACGGCGGCGAATTTTGCTGATGAGCCCGGACGGAGAAGTTTTATCTCAAGATAAGGCGAAGGAGCTTTCGGCGTTCGATCAGTTGATTTTCCTTTGTGGTCATTATGAAGGATTTGATGCAAGGATTACGGAACTGGCGGATGAGGTGCTTTCCATCGGGGACTATGTGTTGACGGGCGGAGAGCTTCCCGCAATGGTCATGGTGGACGCGGTTGCGAGGATGCTGCCTGGGGTGCTGGGGTCTGAAGAGTCAGCGCCGACGGATTCGTTTTATCATGGGTTGCTTGAATATCCGCAGTATACACGCCCGCGCGATTACCATGGGAAAGTTGTGCCGGAGGTGTTGTTTTCCGGCGATCATGCAAAAATAGCTTTATGGCGAAGGCACGAATCGCTTCGGTTAACCTTTGAACGTCGTCCGGATTTACTTGAGAAAGCAGAGCTAACCGAAGACGACCTTGTTTTTTTGAAACAATTGGAACAGACGCGAAAAGGCGGCCAATGATTGGTCGTCTTTTCTTTTTGACATTGATTCGCCGACACGGTATAATAATAAAAAATGTGCAGAAAATTTCGGAAAATTTTTGCTCGTTTTCAAGATAATTCCGTAACGGGGTGAGGCGTGATGAGAAAATTTTCTTCGATGTCATTGGTATTGTTCGTATTTTTATTGTTCTGCCAGACGGTGTTCGCGGCTCCGGCATTGCTTCGGGAGGGATCTCGCGGCGAAGCTGTGCGGGAACTGCAAAAGGCGTTGATTGAGCTTGAATATATGGAAGGAAAACCGACCGGCGTTTTCGATAAGAAAACGACAGAGGCAGTGCGCCGCTTCCAGCGCGACAGGGAGCTGGAGGTGGACGGTATTTTCGGCCCGATTACACGGGCGGAGCTGAAGAAAAAAGACTTGAAAAAGGCGCCGGAGGCCGCAAAGGAGACGGAGAAGCGGGAAAAAGCTGCGCGCGAGGCGGCGAGAAAGAAAACAGAGCACGACAAAGAACTTCACGAAAAGGCAATGAAGGAAGGCAAGGTCGTCTATGTTTCTGCGACGGCTTACAGTGCATATGATCCGGGCTGCGGCCACTATACTGCCAGCGGTACGCCCCTGCGTCGTGGAGTCATTGCGGTCGATCCCTCGTTCATCCCATTGGGGACACGCGTATATATTCCGGGATACGGCGAGGCAGTTGCCGAGGACACAGGAGGCGCTATTGTCGGAAATATAATAGACGTTGCTTTTGATACGCATGAGGAAGCGCTTGCTTTTGGTCGACA
>JAGAZS010000378.1 GCA_017939945.1 Schwartzia sp. (in: firmicutes) | reverse complement strand
GGAATTCCGACAGTCGCGCTTTCGGGCGGGGTGTTCCAAAATACTTTGCTGCTTCGGTTGGTTGAAAAGAAATTGTGCAAAGACGGCTTTGAGGTGCTTCGACATCGGTTGATTCCCGCGAATGACGGCGGGCTTTCGCTGGGGCAGGCGGTTTGCGCGGCGGCGCGGATGATGGAGAATTATTAACGGAGGCGTGGCATGGACGCTGAAAATATAAAGAAAATCCTCGTGATCGATCTTGCGTTTATCGGCGACGTAATCCTTGCGACGCCGACGATGCGCGCGTTGAAAGAGCATTTCCCGAAGGCGAGTCTCACAATGCTGACAATCCCTTTGACGGCGGAAATCGCGGCAATGAATCCTTATGTGGACGAGGTTCTCGTATATGATAAGCGTGGCAAAGATAAAGGCATTCTCGGAATCTGGCGCATGGCGCGACGGCTTGCGCCTTTCGGCTTCGACCTTTGCGTCTCGATGAATTTCGCGCTGCGTGGCGCCGTGGTGGCGCGACTTGCCGGTATTCCCCATCGCCTCGGCTACGATGCGCAGCACGCGGGATTTTTTCTGACGATGGTCGCATCCCATGAACGCGACGGGATCAAGCATGAGACGCGGAACCATTTGGAGGTTTTGCGTCCACTGGGGCTTGACGACAAGGCTGCGGACGTGTCGCTTTCAATGAATATACCGGAAAGTGCGTGGGAGAGTTTGGAAAAAAAGCGTGAAGAACGTCATATTCCGGAGGACGGTTATCTTGCTCTTTGTCCGATCGGGAGCTATGCCCGTAAAAATCTGCCTTTGGCAACGGCGGCGCATATTGTTCGCCATTTCAGCCAAAGGCGTCCTATTTTCCTGATTGGCGGAAAATCTGAGGCGGCACAACTGGAGGAAATCGCCGGACTCGCGGAATTGCCGCGAAATAACGTGCTGGCAGGCATCTTGACGCTGTCGGAACTTGCGGCGTTTTTGGAAAAAGCGTCGTGCCTGAGTACTGTGGATACCGGTCCGCTCCATATTGCGCAGGCTGTCGGTTGCCGTACTGTCGCGGTTTTTGGCCCGACAGATCCCGTGGTCTGGGGACCGCGGGGCGAAAATGACGTGATTTTATTTCACAAGACGGATTGTTCTCCGTGCTGGGGCAAGGGGAATTGCGAAAAGCACATGGCCTGTATCGAAGGAGCGACGGCACGGGAGATTATCAAAGCTGTCGGACGTTAGTCTTGCTTACAATATTGAAATAAGATATACTTAATAAGATTGCATGACAAAAGGGGGCGCGGCATGGCGGCGGATTACAAAAATATACTCGTGATCAATCTGATGCATATCGGCGACTTGATGCTTGTCACGCCGGTGCTCCGTACGCTTCGGGCGAATTATCCGTCGGCGCGGCTGACGCTTCTTGCGGACAAAAAGCTTCGCGATCTTGTGGAATATAACCCGCATATCGATGAATGCATGCTGATTGACAAGAAAGGCGCGGACGACCATTTCGGCTCGTTTTTCCGTTTTATTCTCGGCGTGCGCAAGAAAAATTTTGATCTTGTAATCAATCTGCACCGCAACGAGCGCGCGTCTGCCATCGCGGCGTTTTCGGGCGCGAAACGCATCGTCGGTTACGCGAAGCCGGGGTTCTCGCTGTTTTTCGACGAGGTGCTGCCGAACAAGAAAGCGATCATGCACCAGATTCATTCCCATTTCGAGGTGTTGACAAAGGCTTGCGGCGTCACGAAAATTGACGACGGTGGCCTGGAAATGGAAATCCCGCCGGGGATGGACGACGAGGCGGCACGCCTTTGGAGCGAGAGTTTCTCCGAGACACAAAAGGTTGTCGCGTTTAATATCGGCGCGAGCTGGCCGACAAAGCGATGGCTGGACGAATATTTTGCCGAGTGCGCGGACAGACTCGTGGATCGCGGTTACGGCGTAGCGTTTTTCGGTGGCCCGATGGATGAAGAAATGGTGCGGGATTGCCTCGAGAAAATGAAGCTCAAGGATAGTGACGCGGTGCGTGTGTTCACGGGCAAGTTGTCGCTTGGCGTGTTGGCGGGGATGCTCCGCCGTTCGGCGCTGTTTTTAACGACGGATTCCGGCCCGATGCATGTCGGCGTTGCGATGAATATGCCAGTTGTTACGATGTTCGGTTCGTCGCCGGTGCCGGGCTTTTACCCTTACGACGCGAAGGACGTGCTGGTCAAGACGCCGGAACCCTGCCATCCTTGCGGTATTCATATTTGCCCGAAAAATGGCGACGACAATATGGCTTGCATGAAAAAGATTCCCGTGGATGTGGTCATGCGCTATGTGGACGAGCTTTTGGATAAGTTCGGGAATTGTGTGGGTGAATGGCCGGAACATTATGGGCAGTACGGGTGCCGCGTGATCGACTTGGCGAAATAGGACAAGGCGGCTGAATTTGCGACGGCAAGGCCCGAATGAGTGCTCGGGTGGCGTTTCCTCCCGAAAGACTGAATGGGGCCGAAGCGGATATGAAGGAGACTGTTTGTTTATGACAAGCATAAAGGATAGGCAGCGCGATTTGGCCGAATTCGTCGCGCACGGGACGGAAAAATGCCGCGTGCTCGTGGTCGGCGATGTGATGCTCGACCAGTATTATTACGGTGAGGTCACGCGTATTTCGCCGGAGGCTCCGGTGCCGATTACAAGGGTAATCAAGATAAAAGAAACGCTGGGCGGCGCG
>JAGAZS010000377.1 GCA_017939945.1 Schwartzia sp. (in: firmicutes) | reverse complement strand
GTTTTCCGCCTTTGGATCGAATACGAACAGGGAATGACGCCAAACAATGCAAGTGGGGATAATCAGGGAAACGCCTTTCCCGCTGCCTGTGGGCGCGACGAGGAGAACATGCTGTGGACCGTCATCCAAGAGCATTGCCCCCGTATAAGGATTCGAGCCGATGACGACGCCGTTGTCCTTCGCGGGAAAAATCTCGTCAAAGTCAGAGCGGTCGGCAAACCGCGCCGTGCCATGGGAAGTTTTTGCACCGCCGCCACGTTTTGCAATCAGAAAGCAAAACGCAGCACCAACCGCGAGGAATCCCCATACATACCTTTGATTGCGTCTCAAAATCTGTGGAATGGCAACGGAAATATCAGGATCTTCTCGCCAGCCACGAATGGCAAAAGGCTGATAAACATGAATGCTGCCGATTTGTATGCCGCCGAGGACTGGGTTATACCCGGTGTCCATAGCCGTTTTCTGCGTCGCACACCAATTCCCCGCGAGATACATCGCGGCCATAATCGCCAGCATTAGAAACACGTTCTTTATTCGAGCCGCTGATTGCTCGTTTTCGTTTTCCATGAAAACTACCTCTGCTCGAAAGAAATAGCCTGCACAACGCAAACATTGAACTCATATCCGGGTTTGATGGTGACTGTTGCCTCGATACTTGCCGCATCCTTGAAAATGTCCGAGGTGGTGTTGATGAGATTGGCCAGTGCTCCCTGCATCGCAAGCTGGCCGCCAGTATAGGTATCCTTTGTGGAGGTATTGCCGGAGGCATATGATCCAAGCGCGGCAAGTCCCGCTGCCAACGCGCCGCCGGAAAGGACGCGTCCCGTATGGCGGTTCACGTTGCCGGTGATACCGTTGTATCCGCCGCTATCCGCAGCCACCAGGCTCTCCCCGAGTGAATAAGAACCGCCATCAGGCAAGAGCAATGTCGAAAAAACCACGCCGACGCGTCCGCTTCCTTTTGTTTTCGACGATGTGTCCAGCTTTCCGACGATGCGGCTTCCGGCGGGAATCAAAAGCGTGGAATGCGTGGCGGTATCGTAAACGTCCGCCATGATCTGCGCGATGACCTGCCCCGGCGCGTCCGTATTGATACCGGAAAACAGCATGGCGGGGATCATCGTTCCTGCTTGAATCACGCGATTGCTGGGAGCCTGATAGGATGCTGAGGAATTGCCTGATTGCGTCTGTTGCACCGCAGGATTGGCGTTGCCGATATTCTCTCCCGGTTCCGAAGCGTTCTTTTGCCCGGAAATGCCGCCAATGGAAAACGCGATTGCCGAAGCGTATCGCTCTTCTATTGCTTTTGCTTCGCGATCGGCTTCGCTCATTGCTGGCGCTTGCATCGGCTGCGGCAAGGAATATCCCGACGACGGAAGCGTCGGCACTGTCGGAATCCGGCGGGCCGGTTCCGAAGCAATATTCGCGTCCTGCCGGGGATTATGTGCTTGGGACGACGGGCGTTCTCCGTTGGACGGCCTTTTCGCGTTTTCCGCTTCCCGCAGCTGCGCCATATACTGTTTGTAATTATCCGGCCCGGTATTTCCCTGCGCCCCGCCTAATACCACGTTGGACGGTTCTTGGCTTGCCGCCGTCCCCATCTGCGGAGGGCGTTCTTCTCTCGCCCGTTTTTCCGCATGGCGGTTATAATACGCGAACAAAAAGATAAGCACACCCGCAACGACGACAAAGACAGTAACGCTTCGCTTGAATCCGGGAGCTTTTCGATGCGTTCCCTCATTCAGTCGATGATCGCCAGGTTTGTCATCCTCTTCATCTCCGGAAAACATTTCCTCATCGTTTTCAGGGGTGTCTTCCTCGTCTGCTTTGCCGCGTGCGTCCTTGATACGTTTGAATATTTGAAAGTCGCGAAAGTATTTTTTTATCTTTTC
>JAGAZS010000376.1 GCA_017939945.1 Schwartzia sp. (in: firmicutes) | reverse complement strand
TCACCATCAATGAAACCCTGTTCGCGTTTGGCCAGCCATGCCTCGGGTAAAATGGAATCATATTTGAACGGAGGCGAAAAAATGTCAGCGGAGTACAGACCGGGCGACAAGGTGCCGTCCATCTACGACAGGATTCACGCGGCGATACTGCCGAACGGCGAATTGCCGTCGTCGTTTTCCGTGCAAAGCCCCGATCCCGAGGGAATCGCCTGGGCCGACGGCGCGTGGGACGGCGTCTGCATTTACCACAACCGACTGGAAACGCCCGACCTGGCGCCGATGATATTGGTATTGCGGCGGGGCTCCTCCCACGTTTTCGCCCACGCGAAAATGGCGCTGCCCGAGGTGTTTCCCGACGCGGATCATTCCATGCTCGCCTATATCGACGCCGCGCAGAATTGGATTTTCGACCACAGCGAAGAGCTGGACGCCACAAATCTCTATCTGTTTGCCCGTCATCTGCTGTTTTACGCCCGCGAGACGGAGGAGGTAAAACTCGCCCTGTCGCTTTTGGAAATTATTGGGAATAAGAAGGACGAAGAGGTCAGGCAGGCCGTCCGCGAATTGGCGGCGTCGGACGAATTCACCCTGTTTGCGACTTTCGCCGTCAGACATTGGGAGAACAGCAACGAGGAAGTTTTCCGCATGGCGCAGAAAGTTCACGGCTGGGGGCGGATTCATGCCGTGGCACAATTGGAGCCGACGACGGAAGAAATCAGGCGTTGGCTGCTGCGCGAAGGCGTCGAAAACGACGTCATGCCCGAATATTCCGCGCTGACCGTTGCGGAAAAAATCGACTTGCTGAACGTCGTCCAAGCCGCTGACAGGAACAGCGAGGATTTTATCGCTGCCGGCAGGATACTGGCTGCGCTTATCGAATCGGACGGAGGCCCCGTGCTCGGGATCGAGGCGTACGGGCAAGAGGAAGCGCTGGTGCGGACCTATATCGACAAAGCGCGCCTCGCCATGCCGAACGAGGAGATTTACCGCGTACTCCGCGCCATACAGCTTCATTATGCGGAAGAAGAGGATGAGGAGTTTCAAGCGATGGCAAAAGAAGCCGACGCCGTCCTGTCCTCGGATTCCTGCCTGAACTATATGCGCCATAAAGCGGAGCAGGGGGAGAATCTCCGGCTCGCGTCGCAGCTTGGCGTAGATTGCGCCGTGGAAATCAAAGCAGCATTCCGGAAAGACTGGCGAAAGAACAGCGCGATGCTGAAATACCTGGAAAATCCCGAAGACGTCATTGAAATGGCGAATTTCTTTCTGGCCAATGTCAGGGACGAGGACTTCATCACGCCGCAAAATCACTTGGTAGGAGGCGCGGGAAACTTCGCCTACGAGACGCTGCTGGAAGGCCTGTCGGGTTATTCCACGGCGGAAGCGATGCTCCTGGAGCGCGGTCTCCGGACGTCGGTCGCCCGCAGCCGTCTGATGACATTGAAACGCCTGCGGCAATGGAAAGAAAACGGGAAAATCACAAACGCATTGCGCCGCGCTATCGACGAATGGAAAAAGAGGGCAAGCGACATCAAACTGCGGTTCGAGTATCAGGATTTGTAAAATGTCGCTTGTCATGCGACCATGCCGAATATTTTTGTGGTAAAATCAATAGGCAACCTCTAAAAACCCCTCCACCGCCTGTGGCGGTCCCCCTCCCCTTTCAGTG
>JAGAZS010000375.1 GCA_017939945.1 Schwartzia sp. (in: firmicutes) | reverse complement strand
TGTCCGGCGCGGAGCGTTCCTCCTGTATGCCGTTCAAGCCGATGGAGGTCTCCGGCGACCACGGGGAGAAAATTCGCTGTTTTTCGTCTTCGTTCCCGTATTCGAGAACCAAACGGCAGCGGACGGCCAGCGTGTGGTTCGTCAGGTCGTAGTGATAATTGGTTTCGCCCTCGCGCGTTGTGAACGGCGTGATGATCGGCGCGAGGAATCCGGCTTTCCCTTTCTCGATGTAAGTCAGCCAGCTCACTTCCATGCTGTCATGGCTTTTGCCGGGATTGTTGTTCAGCCCTTCGTTGCAATGGAAGGCCAGGGGAGAGGGCTCTATCAGGCCGGGCCAATCCGCCTCGTCCCATGCGTTGTCGTACTGCCATTCTCCGCCGTCGACGCTGGCGTCGGTCTGGAGATAGAGATGATATTCCTCGACGCCGAAGCGGGCGACGAATCCGTCGCGGTCGCTATCGGATTCGCCCCAGCGGTTGTACGCGGCGGACAGCGCGAGAATATCCTTCGGTATGTTGTACCAAAGCTCGATGGTATCCCCGTCGTCGGATAATCCCTGATAGCGAAGGAAAGGCGCGGATTGAACGGAGATTTCACCGGTCGGAAAAAACTCCTCGATGATTTTCGGCGCCGCCATGACCTTTATGGGCGTCGGCAGGAACGCCAGAAGGAACGCCGCAAGCACGGCGGCAAGCTGTTTTTTCATATCGGTTCCCCCTCACGATACAGGAAAAGATTACAACAGCGCTTTTTGAAGGCCGTCGAAGCCTTCGCGGCGATAAATTTCCTTATAATATTGCAATTCTTCCCGAATGATTGCGTCGATGGCTCTCATGCCCAGAAGCTCCACCGGGGCTTTGTCGTCGGTCAGCGGCTCGCCGCCCCGCGCGGGGGACTGCCAGTTTGCCGCCACATGGCGCATCAACGTGGAAAGCGCTCTGTCCTGCAATTTTTCCGCGAGCCGCGGCATTTTGTCCAGCGTCGTTTCGTCCCGCGCGGCGAACAGCGCGAGGTTCGTACCGTTCGCCACCGTGACGGTGCGGACGGCGGGGAACACGGCGCCGATGGTGTCGATCAGCCGCTCGTTGATGTTGCCCGCGCCGCTGGCCCGCATATTGAGATTGACGGCCACGACGCCGCCGGGAGCCAGATGCTGCTCCACGAGCCGGAAAAATTCCACCGAGCTCATCTGAAACGGGATCGTGATGTCGCGGAAGGCGTCCACCATGATCACGTCGTAGCGGTTTTCGTCCATTTGCAGATAGGCGCGCCCGTCGTAAGCGACGACGGGGATTTCTTCGGGCAGCTCAAAGTATTTGCGCGAGAGCTTGATGATCTTTTCGTCGATCTCGACGCCGAGGGATTTTGACGACGGGAAATAGCGGCGGCACTGCTCGGCAAAGGTGCCCGTGCCCATGCCGAGGATCAGGATATTTCCGCCGTTTGTCAGCGTCGGGGCGGCCAGCGCGTAGTCGAAATACATGCCGGTCAGCGAGCCGTCCTTGACGCGTTTCGACTGGACGCTGAACATTACGCTGGTCGAAAAGATCGTCGTCTTTTCATCGTCCTTGACCTGCAGATAATTGTAGACCGATTCTCCCTCGTAAGCCAGCGCCGGTTCCCAGAAGGCGGGACTGCTGTTCGCGCCGAGCAGCGCACAGGCGAGATACACAAGCAGCGACAGCGTGCGAAGGCGTTTTTCCGCGCCCGTGCCGAAGAAATAGCCGAGCCCCAGCACCAGAAGGACGCCCGCGAAAATCAGGAAGGTCGCCGCGGTACCCGCCGCCGGGATTGTCACAAAGGTCGGCAGGAAGGTGCCGATGATGCTGCCCGCCGTGTTGAAAGCGCCGAGATTGCCGACGACGCGTCCGTTCTCGTCGAGGCTGTCCGTCGCGTACTTGACGAGGGATGGCGTGACGGTGCCGAGCAGGAGCAGCGGGAAGACGAAGATGGCCAGACAGGACAGGAACGCCGCCGTGACGAGCAGGTTCGTGTCTATCGCGACAATCAAAAGACCGGAAATCAGAGCGATGACGTATTTTCCCAGCACGGGAATCGCGGCGATCCAAAGCGCGGCGAAAATCAGGCGGCGGTAAAGGTTCGCTGGATCCGGGCTGCGGTCGGCAAGACGTCCGCCCCAGACGTTTCCGAGCGCGAGGGCAATCATGATGACGCCGATGATGATGGTCCAGACGATTTGCGACGCGCTGAAATACGGCGCAAGGAGACGGCTCGCGCCAATCTCGACGGCCATGACGGACATGCCGGAGAAGAACGCCGTCGCGTACAAGTATGTTTTGCTTTTCAGCAATCCGTTTTCCATATCGTTCCTTCTTTCCCTAATACATTCTCTATTCGTGAAAAAAGACGGTTTTCCTTTGCTTTCATGAAAACTTTTTTGGGAAAGAGGATTTTTTTTTCGCGTGGAGAAATTTAAATATATATTGAAAAATGAGCGCACTCACAGCGGAGGAAGATATGGACGGAGATATGGAATCGGCAAAACCGGTAAGCAAGGAAGAATGGCTGGAGACGTCTGCGCGTTTTTGCCGGGACGGAGACTACAAGGGCATGCGCGCCTGCGCGCGGGAGATTCTCGCCCACGATCTCGACGATGTGGACGGGCAGGCGCTTTTCGCGCAAGCGTCGCTGTACCTCGGCGAGGAGGATACGGCGGACGGCATCGTGCAGCGTCTTTGGGACACGGCGCCGGGAAATCTCCGGCTGCTTTTGGTGGCGGGGGAGCTTTACGCGCTGCGGTTTGAGATGCGGCAGGCCATCAATGTGCTGAAAAAGCTTTGGACTGTCGGGCAGTCGAGGATGGGAGAACTTACCGCCTATGATCTGGCGATCCTGGAACGCGCGGGGCGGCTTCTGACCGACGCCTGCTATCTTCTCGCGCGCCCCGACGAGGCGGCGGAATACCTTTTCGAACTGGTGGGCATTGTCCGCGACCCGCAGGCGAAGGAAGAGCTTTACAGCAAGGCGTTGTTCCTTTTGAATTACCGCTCGGAAGGGCAGGCGGACCGCACGCGCCGCGAGGGGATCAACAGCTTTTTCGGCGCGAAGGTCACGATGCCGCATACGAGGCCGAATTCGGTGCCGGACAGGAAAATGCGGATCGGCTACATTTCGCCCGATTTTCGCGAGCATGCCGTCGCGAATTTTCTTTCGCCCTTTGTCCGCAATTTTGCGAAGCTGGATTTCAATGTGTTTTGTTATATGACGGGGACGTCGGACAATATCACCCAACGGTTCAAGCGCAGCGCGGTCAACTGGCGCGACCTGCACGAATTGCCGCCGTTGGAAGCCGCTCGCCGCATTTACCGGGATCATGTGGACATCCTTTTTGATTTTTCCGGACACTCGCAGGGTTCGAGCATCCCGATTCTCTCCTATCGCCCCGCCCCGATTCAAGTGGTGGGTATCGGCGACGTCGGCTCCACGGGGCTTCGGGAGGTCGATTATTTCCTGACCGACGGCTACTGCTCGCCGCCGGACCGCCCTTCGCCGGAGTTTTCCGAGCGGCTGGCGCGGCTTCAGGACTGCCATCTTTGTTACGACCCGACGATCTTGCGTTCGCTGCCGGAGCCGGGCGTCGAGCCGCCGGCGCAAAAAAACGGTTTTGTGACTTTCGGCAGCTTCAACAATTTCGCGAAGGCGAGCCGCGAGACCCTGGTGCTTTGGCGTTCCGTGCTGGAGGCGGTGCCGCGCTCCAAGCTCGTCGTCAAGGGTAAGATTGCCTCGGTGCCCGACGGCGAGGAGGAGGCGACGGCCCGGCTCGTCAACGTCGGCGTCGATATGGATCGGGTGGAATTCCGCCCGTACAGTCCCGATTATCTGGAACAATACCGCGACGTCGACATCGCGCTGGACACGACGCCGTTTACCGGCGGGCTTACGACCTGCGAGGCGCTGGTGATGGGCGTTCCCGTGATCTCGCTGAAGGGCACGACCCACGCCGCGCGGATGGGCGCGAGCATTCTGGAAAACGCGGGACTGCCGGAGCTTGTCGCCGCCAACGGCGTGGAATACGTCAGAAAAGCGGCGCGTATCGCCGGATCCATGCCGATCCTCGTGAAGTTCCACGGAGGGCTTCGGGAAGTCGTGAAGGGATCGCGGCTGATGGACGCGAAGCGGTACATGAAAAACGTCGAGACGCTGTACCGCGAGCTTTGGAAGGAATACTGCACGGGCGGACCGAAGCCGAGGAACGAAGCGCGGAAATTTTTCCACGGCCCGTAATGCACTTTATTATCATTTCGAGAAAACTATTGCACTTTTGTTGTTGATTCGTTATAATACAGGAAATATCGTTGCAGGGAACTGGAGGAAAATAACCTGTGCGGGGAGCGCAGGATAAATTTTCGTACGCGAGGCGGAGGAGGGAGCCGTAGTGGTGCTACGGCGACCGACGACAACGAAGCATACGGAAATTTAGACAAGCTAAACGGATAGGTTATTTTGCGATAGTTCCCGTTATGGGAAAGGGAGTGAGGTCGTTTGGATTTTGGCATGGACATTGCGGCTCTCAGCGTCGGCATGGCCGAGGCTCGGACGCAGCAGCAGCTTGGGATTTCCATACTCAAGGAGGCGATGGAAGCGAGCAGCGAAAACGTGATGGAGCTTATGGAAGAAATCTCTGCGAACCTTGATCCTGCTCTTGGCGCGACGGTAGACATCATGGCCTGAGTCCTGCTGTCGGGGGGAACTGACGGCGGGGATTTGCAAGACGAAAGGTAAGGGGATTTTTTCATGGCTTTTGAGTGTAAGGAAGATTTGACGTTCACGTGCAAGGACTGCGGCAAGGATTTCATTTTCACCGTCGGTGAACAGGAATTCTACAACGAGAAGGGATTTGAGAACAAGCCCGCTCGCTGCCGCGATTGCCGCGACAAGCGTCGTCACACCCGTGACA
>JAGAZS010000374.1 GCA_017939945.1 Schwartzia sp. (in: firmicutes) | reverse complement strand
GCACCGTCGTCTGCATCGGCGGCGGCATCGGCGTTGCGCCGATCCATCCGATTGCGCGCGGACTGCATGAAGCCGGCAACAAGGTTATCTCGATTCTCGGCGCGCGCAGCAAGGAACTCATCATTATGGAGAAGGAAATGCGCGAAGCCAGCGACGAAGTGATTGTCACTACCGACGACGGTTCTTACGGTATCGAGGGATTCGTAACGGCGGCTCTCGAGCAGCTCGTCGATTACGGCGAGAAAATCGACCTCGTTTACGCCATCGGCCCTGTGGTCATGATGAAGAGCGTTGCCGACGCGACGCGTCCGCTGGGGCTGAAAACCATCGTCAGCCTGAACCCGATCATGGTGGACGGCACGGGCATGTGCGGCGGCTGCCGGGTGCAGGTGGGCGATGAGACGAAGTTCGCTTGCGTGGACGGGCCGGAGTTTGACGCGCACCTTGTCGATTTCGCAGGACTTCGCGAGCGTCAGGCTATGTACCGCGACCAGGAGGCCGAGGGGAAAGATCACATTTGCCGGATCGGCTTGGGGAGGGGTGCATGATGGCGCTTTCATTGGAAAAACATAAAATGCCGGAGCAGGACCCGAAGGTCCGCGCGCACAATTTCAACGAGGTTGCGCTGGGCTACGACGAAGAAACGGCGGTGGCCGAGGCGGAGCGTTGCCTGACCTGCAAGGTTCCGCAGTGCCGCAAGGGCTGCCCGGTGGGCGTCAATATTCCCGAATTTATCGCGAAGATCAAGACGCGGGATTTTGACGGCGCAATCTCGAAAATCAAGGAGTCGAACGCTCTGCCCGCTGTCTGTGGTCGCGTTTGCCCGCAGGAAAACCAGTGCGAGAAATATTGCATTCTCGGCAAGAAAGGCGAGCCGGTGGGCATCGGCCGTTTGGAGCGGTTCGCCGCCGACCGGGAAATGGCGCAGAACAAAGAAGTCAAGCCCATCGACTACGCGCCGGACGCGCAAAAAGTGGCGGTCATCGGCGCGGGTCCCGCGGGACTTTCCTGCGCGGGCGACCTTGCGCGGAAGGGCTACCGGGTGACGATCTTCGAGGCGCTGCACACGGCGGGCGGCGTGCTGTCTTACGGCATTCCCGAATTCCGGCTTCCGAAGGACGCCATCGTGAAGAAGGAAATCACGAACCTGGAAAAGATGGGCGTCAAGATTGAGGTGGACGCCGTCGTCGGGCAGCTTTACACCATCGACGAGCTGATGGAGGAGGAAGGCTTCGACGCGGTATTCGTCGGCACCGGCGCTGGGCTTCCGCACTTCATGAACATTCCCGGCGAAAACCTGAACGGCGTCTATTCGGCGAACGAGTTCCTGACGCGCTGCAATCTGATGAAGGCGTATCGCTTCCCCGAATACGCGACGCCGATCCGCGTCGGCAACAGCGTCGCGGTGGTCGGCGGCGGCAACGTGGCGATGGACGCGGCGCGCACGGCGCTCCGTCTCGGCGCGGAGCACGTCTATATCGTCTATCGGCGCGGCGAGGAGGAGCTTCCCGCGCGCAAGGAGGAAGTCCATCACGCGAAGGAGGAAGGCATCGACTTCCAGCTCCTGAACAATCCTGTGGAAGTCATGGGCGACGACAAGGGTTGGGTGCGCGCGCTGAAATGCATCCGCATGGAGCTGGGCGAGCCGGACGAATCGGGACGCAGAAGCCCGAAAGCCGTCCCCGGTTCCGAGTTCGAGCTTGCCGTCGACACCGTGGTCATGGCCATCGGGCAGGGGCCGAACCCGATTGTCGCTTCGACGACGCCGGGCATGGACACGAACAAGCGCGGCAACATTATCGCCGACGAGGAAACGGGCGCGACGACAAAGCCGGGCGTCTTCGCCGGCGGCGACATCGTCACCGGCGCGGCGACGGTCATCCTCGCGATGGGGGCGGGCAAAAAAGCTGCGGCGGCTATCGACGAGTATTTGAAGAAAAAACGCGGTGCGTAATATTATGAATGTGAAAGGAGGGTGCAGAAATGCACCCTCCTTTTGTGGGAATGAGGAATCGTTATGATGGATAAGTGTGGCATAATGTGACCAAATCGGAGAAACCTTAAAATATCAGAAACGTTTACGGCCTAATCCAGATTCTTTGACCGGAAAATGGATCGACAGACAAGCGTATTCCTCATGCGATTTGATGTACCATGAAAACTGAATATGGCGTCATTTCATTGCTTTGCGGCGGGTGAATTGGCGGGATTATTAGACGTTCAGTAGTTGTAATAAGCTGAACGTCTTTTTATTT
>JAGAZS010000373.1 GCA_017939945.1 Schwartzia sp. (in: firmicutes) | reverse complement strand
TTCATCGACCTGGCATGCCTTTCGACGCTGCCGCGCCGCGAGCTTTCCACGGGGCTGGGGGAGATTGTCAAATACGGTGTGATTTATGACGAAGCGCTGTTCTCATATTTGGAGGAGCACGCCGAGGAGGTGCTGGCCATGCAGCTTTCGGCGATGGAGCATCTGGTGGTTCGCTCCTGCGAGATCAAAGCGGAGGTCGTTTCACAGGACGAGCGGGAGGCGGGACTTCGCGCAATCCTGAATTTCGGCCACACCATGGGGCACGCCATCGAGAAGGAAACGCGATATGTGCGCTACAATCATGGCGAGGCCGTGGCTGTCGGTATGATGGGCGCGGCGTATCTGAGCCGCGAGATGGGCCTGGTCGGGGACGAGGAAGTGGCGCGGATTCGCGGACTTCTCGAAAAGTTCTCGTTGCCGACGCAGGCTGAGGGCTGCACCGAGAACGGCATGTATGCGGCGATTTTCCACGACAAGAAAGCCGTGGACGGGAAAGTGAAATGGATCCTGATGGAAGGCGTCGGGCGCGTCAAGGCCGTTTCGGACGTTCCTGAGGACGCTGTGCGGAAGTGCATGCGGATGATTATATCGAACTGAAAGGATACACTATGAAGATTCTTTTGACGAACGACGACGGCGTCGGAGCGCCGGGACTTCACGCTCTCGTTGAAGCGTTGGCGGCGCGTGGGAATAAGATTGCGGTGGTGGCGCCCGCGACTGAGCAGAGCGGCATGGCTCACGCATTGACCGTACATCGCGATATCGAGGTGCGTGCTGATGGCGGTTTCGGGAATGTGGCTGCCGAGGCGTGGAGCATCGACGGCACGCCGACGGACTGCGTGAAAATCTATTTGGAAGCAATAGCAAAAAGAATAGATTGGCCGGGGCTGATAATTTCCGGCGTGAACAAGGGCGCGAATCTCGGCACGGATGTGCTGTACTCCGGCACGGTGGGCGGCGCGTTGGAGGGCTATATGCATGGGATTCCCGCCGTCGCCCTTTCGCTGGACGTCCATTCGTCGCTTTCTTTCGAGGAGACTGCGGCGATTTTCGCGGAAAAGCTGCCATGGCTTTTTAAAGAGGGCGGCGACGATTTTTTCCTGAACGTGAATTTCCCGAAGGAGCTCCGGAACGGCAAAGCGGAATTCGTCTGGGCGTCCCTCGGGCATCGCGATTATCTGAACGCCTTTGATCGGATTGAGCGGGATGGGAAGCTGTTTTACCATATCGGCGGAGAGATTTACGATTGGGACAACGACGAGGACACGGACATTTGCCGTACCGCAGAAGGATTCGTCGCAGTGACGCCGTTGATCGTGGATATGACGGACGTTCCCTCGCTTCGGGCAAGGGGGATTATCCCGCGTTTTTCGGGGCGGCTTGCTGAATCGTAGCTTTTCCTATATAATGATAAAATATGAATATTTGGTATGGAGACAACAGAGGAGGAAACAACATGAAATCTATCGTTCGTGACATGAAGCTGGCGCCCTCGGGGCATGACAAGATTGCTTGGGTCAAGAATTTCATGCCGGTATTGAACAAGATCGAGGAAGAATATTCAAAGACGAAGCCCTTCAAGGGCTGCCGCATGGTGTTGACAATCCATCTGGAGGCGAAGACCGCGTACCTCGCGGAAGTTTTGAAGAACGCCGGCGCGGAAGTCACGGTGACTGGCAGCAACCCGCTTTCGACGCAGGACGACGTGGCGGCGGCGCTTGTGGAGGACGGCGTGAACGTGTTCGCGACTCATGCCTGCACCGCGGAGGAATACGACGGCTTCCTGGAAAAGGCGTTGACGGAGACGAAGCCGAACATCATCGTGGACGACGGCGGCGACCTTGTGGCGATGCTTCACACGAAGCACCGCGAGCTTCTCGATGGGTTGCTTGGCGGCTCGGAAGAGACGACAACGGGCGTTTTGCGTCTGCACTCTTTGGAAGCGAAAGGCAAGCTGGATTTCCCGATGATTGCGGCCAACGACGCTTACTGCAAGTATCTTTTCGACAACCGCTACGGCACGGGCCAGTCCACGTGGGAAGGCATCATGCGGGCGACGAATCTGATTGTCGCGGGCAAGAACGTGGTTATCGCGGGCTATGGCTGGTGCGGCAAGGGCGGCGCGATGCGCGCAAAGGGCATGGGCGCCAACGTCATCATCACCGAGGTTGATCCGATTAAGGCGATTGAAGCGGTGTTCGACGGTTTCCGCGTGATGCCGATGGACGAGGCCGCGAAAATCGGAGACGTGTTCCTGACATTGACCGGGGACAAGGACGTGGTGCGCGGCCGTCATTACGATGTGATGAAGAACGGCGCGCTCTTGGCGAACGCCGGCCATTTCGATGTGGAAATCAACATTCCGGAGTTAGAGGCCGCTTCCGTTTCGCACCGGACGGTCAAGCCGAACATCGAGGAGTATGTGCAGAAAGACGGGCGCAAGATTTATCTTCTCGCGGAAGGGCGTCTCGTCAACCTTGCGGCGGGCGACGGTCATCCGGCGGAGGTCATGGATCTTTCTTTCGCCGTGCAGTTCTTCTCGGCTCTCCATTTGCTAAATCATCATAAGGAAATGGAAAATAAGGTTTATCTGATGCCGAACGAAATCAACGATAAGATCGCACGTATGAAATTGGCGTCCATGGGCATCGAGATTGATGAGCTGACACCGGAGCAGAAGGAATATATTGGACTGGTGTAAATAGGAGGGCGACAACATGAAGACACTTATCAAGGAAGCGTCGGTGCTTTTGCCGGACGGCAGCGTAAAGGAAACGTGCATTGCCGTTGACGGAGATAAAATCGTCAAGGTCGGCGATGCGGCGGATTTTGCCGCCGAT
>JAGAZS010000372.1 GCA_017939945.1 Schwartzia sp. (in: firmicutes) | reverse complement strand
GGCATGGAATGGGCGACAGACTTGGAAATGTATCGGGAGGCTCTGCGCGCCGAAAGAATCGGCGTGGCCCGCTGGGACATCAAGCTCGACCGCGTTTTCGGCGACTCGACGATGATGGTTCTTTACCCCGACCACCTGACCAACGGGCCATACTCCGAATTTTTGCTGTGCCGCCCGGATCTGCACCCGAACGACGTGAAATTCTTCGATGCTCTGGTCCGCTTCGTGCAAGCGCCGCACCACGAATACGCCGACAAAGCCCACGAGATTGTCGTCGAATACCGGCTGACGGACGCGGGAAATCATGAGCAATGGTTCCACGCGCACTTCACCATCCATTTCGAGAAGGAATGGCCCCGGAGCGCGATTCTCCTGCTCCGCAGCACAGACTCCGAGCACAAAAGCGAGGAAACGCTCCGGCAAAAGGCCGAGCGGGACGCCCTGACCGGGCTCTACAACAAAGGGCACGCACGGGAGTTGATCGACGAGGCGCTGGCCGTTCCCGGCACGACAAAAGCACTGCTGGTGCTGGACATGGACGGCTTCAAGAAGGTGAACGACAATCTCGGCCACCTCTTCGGCGACGCGGTGATTTCCGACATGGCGCTGTCGCTGGCGGAGGTCTTTTCCTCGGACGGCGACATCATCGGACGGGTGGGCGGCGACGAGTTCGTCGTGCTGCTGCGGGACATCGGGAGCCGCGACGCGGTGGTGGCGAGCTGCGAAAAGCTCCGGGATATGCTGCGCCGCAGTTTCGAGTACGGGAAAAACCAAACGCTGAACGTCAGCGGCAGCGTCGGCATCGCCCTGTCGCCGCAGTTCGGCGCGTCCTTCGAGACGCTGTTCTCCTGCGCGGACAAAGCTCTCTACGAGGCGAAGCGGCGGGGCCGGGACACGCAGGTCTTTTACACGGACGAGCTGCGGGAGGGCGAAAAGAAGAACGCGGGGGAAAACGCGATTGACGAAGGAAGGCAGGCACTCCTCGACCATCCCGTGGAGTTCATCTTTCGTATGCTCTACGAGACGAGGAACCCGCGCATCACCGTGGAGACGCTTTTGGCCCTGTTCGCGAAATATTTCATGGTGCAGCGGGTCGTGATTTACCAAAACCAGGGCGAAAACCCCGGCTGCTGGTTCGAATGGCGCGCCGACGGAACAATCCCGACGGCTGACGCCCACGATGGCGCCGTGGGCGAATTCCTCAACCGGACGTACCGAAAAGAAATCTACGGCCACTTCCTGGAGTTTTCGGACACGTCGAAAATCAACGGCCCCATGGGGACGCTGCTGCCCGAACGAAGCATTTTCGCGCTCCTCTACGTAAACGTCATGGACGGGGACAAGCGGATCGGCTGCGTCGGTTTCGAGGATTGCCGTGGGACGCGGATATGGACGAAGCGGGAGCATGAAATCCTCCGTACCTTCGCCGACATCCTCGGCACGTTCCTGATGGACCAAATGCGCTACAAAATGGTGCGGCGGGGCTACCGCCGCTTGCAGGGCGTTCTGGACGCCGTCGCGGGCCGCATTTGGGTCGTCGCCACGGAGGACGGCCATATCGCCTATATGAACCGGGCGACGCGAGCCATGCTCGCAGAAAGCGAAAACGCAGAGACGAAAAACTGCTACAAGGTGCGCACCGACACGAACCGGCCCTGCGTCCGCTGCGAGCACTTCAAGCGCCTGGCGAACTGCCCCGGCGCGACGGCTCTGCGGGAGGAAGCGGAACGCCGCGGCCTCGTCCCGATCTCGATCCGGTGGAGCAAAGGGTTGGACGGTCGGCTCTATCTTTGTGGAAACAACGAATAAGTCAATTTGTGCATCTGTAGAGGGATTTTTTCGGCTGTCTAGGAAAGGGCCTCGAAGGCGTAGCATCGCTACGTCGAGAGGGCATTGACAACGACAGCCGGAAAAAGACCCGACAGCGGCGCGGAGAGACTTGTTCGGTTTTTCCTTAGGACGCATAGGCAACATCTTTTATAAATTTTCGGGCGCAAAATATTCCATTTTCTATTGACAGGAAGAAGCCTCTGTGACAAAATGAAAATATGATGAACTCGTTTATCATAAATTCATAAATTTTGTAAATTTCGGGCGCGGCGCCCGACGGGATAAACACTATATTTCATTATGAAACGGGGGAAAACAGTATGAACCAACTTTCCATCAAGGCAAGGCTCATCATGGGCTTCGGCGCGATCGTCGCGCTGTTCGTTATCTTCGCCGCGTTCGTCTACACCGAAATGATCGACGTGGACGAGAACCTCGACCTCATCACCGAAGACATGGTACCCATCACCCGAACCATCAACGATTTCGACCGGGCCGTCGGCGACGGACGCCGCGCCGTACTGGCGGAAATCTCGCGCCGGAACAAGGAAGCGGCGGCCAAGCGAGTGGAGAGCATCGTGGCGGGCCACAAGGAAGCGGACAAAGCCCTCGCGACGCTGAAGAAGCAGATCTCGGAAGCGGCCTACGGCACCGAAGCCGAACGCAAGGCCGACCTGGCGGAAATCGACGCCATAGAAAAGCTTTGGAAGGTCTATGAAGAGGATGAAACCAAATCGGCAAAGCTGGCAGGCGAGGGCCAGTTTGAAAAGGCGCTGGAAGTGTCCGGAAAAGGGCCCGGACGTCAGGCGTTCATGGACATGAACAAGAAAGTCGACGCGCTGGTGGAGAAGTGCAACAAGCTCAGCGACGAAGCGGGCCTCGTGGCTATGGCCGACGTCCACAACATGATGCACTATGCCGTCATCGTCGCTTCCATCGCGGTCGTCTTGTCCGTCGTCATCGCGTTCCTGCTCATCAAGACCATCGAGAGCGGCTGCGCGGAGCTGCTCCGCGTCTCTGACCTCGTGGCCAAGGGCGACCTGACCCAGCACGCGAACATCGACGGCGACAACGAGTTCGCATGGCTCGCCAACAGCAACAACACGATGATCGCGAATATGCGCAAGCTGATCAAGCAGATTCAGGATTCGGCGCAGCAAGTCGCCGCCTCTTCCGAGGAACTGAACGCGAACTCCCAGCAGTCCGCCGAAGTCTCCCAGACCATCGCCCAGTCCGTCACCGATATGTCGTCGGCGGCAACGGCGCAGCTCGAGACGATGAGCGACACCGTCGAAATGACGAACGAAGTTTCCAGCGACGCGCAGGCCACGGCGGAAGTCGTCCGCACCACGGCGGAGCAGACGAAGAACGCGCTGGAGCAGGCACAGGCGGGCAGCGAGCTGGTCGGCACGACCGTCTCGCAGATGCAGCAAGTCGCGCAGGAAGTGGACGAATCCGCCCAGGTCGTCGAAAAACTCGGCGAACGCTCGAAAGAAATCGGCCAGATCGTGGAAAGCATCTCGGCGATTGCCGACCAGACGAACCTCTTGGCGCTGAACGCCGCCATCGAAGCGGCCCGCGCCGGCGAAGCGGGACGCGGCTTCTCCGTCGTCGCGGAAGAAGTCCGCAAGCTGGCGGAGCAGTCCCAGGAATCCGCCCAGCATATCAGCACATTGATCGGCTCCATCCAGAGCGACACGGCGCAGGCGGTGGACGCCATGGCGCGCGGCACCGCGAAAGTCAAGGAAGGCTCGGCCAGCGTCGATTCCCTCGGCTCCGCCTTCGAGAATATCCGCAGCGTCGTCGAGGGCCTGAGCCGCGAAGCTACCGCCTCCCTCAGCACCTTCGAGGCGCTGGAAAAGAAGATCGACGGCATCGCGTCCTCGGCGCGGGACGTCGCGAACTCCGCGAAAATGGTCAACGACGAAGCGCAGTCCGCCTCCGCTTCCGTGCAGGAACAGTCGGCGGGCATGGAGGAAATCGCCTCGGCCTCGTCGAGCCTCGCCACGCTGGCCAACAGCCTGAACGGCGCCGTAGGACAGTTCAGGGTGTAATCCGATCACCACAACAAAGGACGCTTTCCCTGCATCTGGGCAAGCGTCCTTTTTATTTGATTTTCATGTTCTGAAAAAAGAATTCGGATCGGATGATGATTTCGGAGCTTATCACGATTGTAAAATGAATAAGTTTATGATATATTCATGGAAATAAAGCACTCCGATCCGACATTATATGACTCTGCAGGTGATTCGTCATGACAAATAAACCTTTTGCCGCAAACAGAATCAAAAAGGTTTTCCCGGGGCTGTGCCTGCTGCTCTTGCTGGCAGTCCTTTTGCCCGTGGTCTCTTTTGCCGACGGGCAGGAAAAAAAGACCGTGCGGGTGGGCTGGTTCGAATCGCCCTTCAATATGACGGATTCCTTTGGCGGGCGTTCCGGTTTTTCCTATGAATACCAGCAGAAGATTGCCGCCTATACCGGCTGGGAGTATGAATATGTGAGCGCGAGCTGGCCGGAACTCTTGCAAATGCTGGAGCAGGGCGAAATCGACCTTTTGGGAGACGTTTCCTACAAAGAAGAGCGGACGCCGTACATGCTGTATTCCGCCCTGCCCATGGGAGAAGAGGAATATTATATTTACGTTTCCAGCCGCAATACGAGGATCAGCCTGGACGACTACGCCTCCTTCAACGGGAAACGGGTGGGCATAAACAAGGGCAGCGTGCAGAAGGATGTTTTTGCCGCGTGGACGGCAAAGTACGGTATAGAAACGGAAATCGTGGAACTGTCGAGCGGCGAAAAGGATTCTCTGGCCATGCTGAACAGCGGCGAGCTGGATATGTATGTGGGAACGAACATCGTCAAGAAAGGGGTCGGCGACGACGCTCCCATCCCCATTTTCAACGTGGGTTCCTCCCCCTTCTTCTTCGCGGTGAGCCGAAACCGCCCCGACCTGCTGCGGGAACTGGACGCCGCCATGAGCAAGATACAGGATGAAAACCGATACTACAGCCAGCAGATGTATAAAAAATATTTCTACATCAACGCTTACAGCGCCTATTTCACGCCTGCCGAGGTCGACTGGCTGGCGCGCCGCGGCGTCATCCGGGTGGGCTATCGGGCCGACTATCTCCCCTACTGCGCAAAGGACAGCAATACGGGAACGCTGACGGGCGCCCTGAAGGATTATCTGGAACTCGCTGCCGCCGGCGTGAAAAACGCAAACATGGTCTTTGACCCGGTGCCGTTCCCCACCGTGGAAGCCGCGCTGGAAGCGCTGCATAAAGGGGAAATCGACTGCGTATTCCCGGTCAACTTCTCGGATTACGAAGGCGAAAAGGCGGGAGTATTGGTGACCTCGTCGCCCATGCACGCAGACATGCTCGCGGTGGTGCGGAAAGACGACCGCGAAAAATATTCCCTGAAGGAAATCGAGAGCGTCGCCTATGTGAAAGGCAACCACTACCATGAAAACTTCGTAAAGAAATATTTCCCGAAATGGGAAGTCAAACTCTGCGACAAACGGGAAGACCGTCTGCGGGCGGTGGCCTCCGGCGAGGCGGACTGTTTCCTGATTTCCCTGTACCAGCTCAACAGTATTGCCGACCAATGCAATCAATTCAATCTGACGTCGCTTTCCACCGGGGAAGACATCAGCCTGTCCTTCGCCCTGCGTCGGGACGACGCCCAGCTCTACTCCATCCTCAACAAAGTCAACAATCTTGTGCCGGAAGGCCCGATCTATTCCGCACTGGCAGGATATTCCTATGAAGACAAGAAAGTCAGCTTCGCGGATTTCCTGAAAGACAATTTCGTCCCGTTCATCGCCGCCGCCGCCACCATCGCCACGCTCCTGCTTTCCCTGTCGCTGTACAGCGCCAAGACACTGAAACAAGCGAAGGAGCGGCAGCGGCTCATCTCCGCCACGGAAAACGACGAGCTGACCGGCTTGTTCAACCGGAGCTTTTTCTATGAATACGCCCGACATTTCCTCGACACGTATCCCAACCTAAAAATGGACGCCATCGTGCTGAACATCGAGCAGTTCCAGCTTGTCAACGAATTGAACGGGAAGGACTTCGGCGACCGGGTATTGGGTTTCCTGGGCGAAGAAATAAAAACGTTCCTGATGGAAACGATAGGCATCGCCAGCCGCATCGAGGCCGACCGTTTCGATATTTACTGCAAACATCTCGAAGACTATCAGGCGCTGCTGGACCGTTTCCAGAACCGGCTGAATGAATTGTCGCCAAGCGCCAGCATCCGCCTGCGCATGGGCGTCGTGCCCTGGCAGGAAGGGCTGGGATCGGACCAGGCCTTTGACCGCGCGTGGTCGGCCTGCAACCGGGTGCGGGGCGGCAACAGGCACCTGATGATCTACAATCAGGAAATACACGCCCGCGAAAACTACAACCAGCGACTGCTGAACGACCTCCGGCGGGCGGTGGAGCAGCGGGAATTCAAGGTGTTCTACCAGCCCAAATACAGCATCCAGTGCGACCCGCCCCGGCTGACCAGCGCGGAAGCGCTGATACGCTGGCAGCATCCGGAGCTGGGCCTGATCCCGCCCGACGATTTCATCCCGCTGTTCGAAGGCAACGGCCAGATCAGCATCGTCGACAAGTACGTATGGGCGGAGACGGCCCGGCAGATCGCCGTATGGAAGGAAAAGTACGGAGTCGTCCTGCCGGTTTCGGTCAACCTGTCCCGGGTGGACGTGTTCGATCCGAAACTGGAAGAAATCCTGGACGGCCTGGTAAAGGACAACGGGCTGGAACGTCGGACCCTGCACCTGGAAGTGACGGAGTCCGCTTACACGGAAAACGCGGAAGAGCTGCTGAAAGTCATAGAACGGCTGCGGAGCAAGGGCTACGAGATCGAAATGGACGACTTCGGCTCCGGCTATTCCTCGTTGAACCTGCTTTCTTCCATGCCAGTGGACATCCTGAAAATGGACAGGGGCTTCATCCGAAACATCGAGCACAGCGAACAGGACTTCCGCCTGGTAGAGCTGATCCTGGACATCGCCAAAAACCTGAAAATGCCCGTCATCGCGGAAGGCGTGGAAACAGAGCGCCAGCTCGCGATGCTGAAGGACGCGGGCTGCGACCTGGTGCAGGGCTACTATTTCTCCCGTCCGGTGCCGCCTGAGGAATTCGAGAAATTCATCGAGACCGAAAAAGATAAATAAAGACACGCGGGACTTCTTATGCAAAAAAAAGCTGCCGCACGTTTCAAATTACGTGCGACAGCTCGCTTTTGTGTTCTTCTTAATGCGCCGTCTCCTGTCGGACGCCCGCTTCACGCTACCGGTTCCTGCTCGTTACGCGCAGTTGTGCTCCTCGATGAAGCCGACGAACTTTTCATTGTGCATAGGGCGGGAGAACAGGAAGCCCTGCCCGTAGGTGCAGCCGTTTTTGAGAAGGAGCTGCTCCTGTTCCTCGGTCTCGATGCCCTCGCAGAGCACCAGCATGTCGAGGCTTGTGCCGAAGTTCACCACGTTTTTGAGGATCTTCTGTCCGCGGGCGGATTTCTCGGAGGCCAGCAGCATGCTCCGGTCGATTTTCATGATGTCCATCGGCAACTTTTGGAGCATGGCTATCGACGAATAGCCCGTGCAGAAATCGTCCATGGCAATCGCGTAGCCCATTTCCCGGAGCGCCGCGACGATCGCCGTCGCGCTGGTGCTTTCCTCCTTCGTGTCGTAGTCGATGAAGGCGGTCTCGGTCAGCTCCAGCTCCACGGCGCCGTC